>CAZIMH010000140.1:0-7656 GCA_964540155.1 uncultured Saprospiraceae bacterium | reverse complement strand
TGATAAGTCTAAGGTATTTACAGTACTAAATGGCGTAAGTACAAATGACTTATGTCAGCCTGAATTGGTTTCTCAAAAGTATAAAACAATTATTCACAGGGCTAGACAATCTGGCAAGAGTATCATAACGGCAATAGGCCGTCCTGTTTCGAGAAAGGGCTTTGTGTGGTTTGTGAAAGAGGTGTTGCCAAAAATCAATAGTCACATTTTTATACTTATAGGACCCTATCCTAAGTATGGTAAATTCTTACAAGCCCTGCTCAAAATTCTGCCTTCCAGTTTGTCTAATCAAGTTGTTATGGGCTGGGGGTTAAGTACTGAGCATAATGACTTAGTACAACTTGAGGAAAATAATATGACCTCATTTAGATGGCTCAAAGATGTAGACAATAACACTAAGAATTATCTGCTAAAAAACTCCGATTTATTAGTGATGCCAAATGTGAAGATTTCTGGTGATATGGAAGGCTTTGGTTTAGTGGCATTAGAAGCCAATAGCTGTGGTGTACCTGTCGTTGCTTCACGCATCGAAGGGATAACAAGTGCTGTAACAGAAGGTATAAATGGAATGTTGCTGTCAGACGAGAATAACCTAGAATGGATAGAAAAATTAAATAGCCTTTCTTTCTCAAATTATAATGAAACGTACACCAAAAAGGCACTCCGAGAATTCGTCGCCAATCATTATTCATGGCACAAAATGGTGTCTAGATATAGAACAATATTCGAGTATTCAATAAATAATCAATTAGTAGTTAACCCATTAATTAATCACTCCATCAAATAATCAAATTATGAATAATAAATTAAAAGTAGTCTTTTGTTCGGATATGCTTGTACGCGATTTTGATGGTTGTCAGCGTACAATATTCCAGATTATAGACAGGAAACCAGTAGAGGTGGACATAATGTACATTACCGGTGAGAATCATTCTTTAGACAGTAGTGAACATGTTGTAGAAATTCCACAGGTAAAAGTACCCTTTAATACTACCTATAAAATGGCACTTCCAATTTTCAAACAGAGAAAAATAGAAGAAGAATTAAATGCATTTAATCCAGATATAGTACACATAGCCAATCCATCTACATTAGGACAATTTATCCAGCGGTATGCTAATAAGCGAGGACTTCCAGTGACAACAATTTATCATACCCATTATCCTTCCTATGTTTCATATTATTTGAAACATCTTCCATTTCTTATTCAAGGGGCCAAGACATTGATTACTAGACACCTTCGTCAGTTTTATAATAATTGCAATGTTGTCTTGGTCCCCACGAATCAGATGAAGGAGGATCTTTTTAGCTATGGAATTAATGCTAGTAAGTTGCGCATTTGGGAACGTGGAATAGATAGAAATGTATTTTGTACTATACCTCAACCTGGTGATAATGAACTAGATGGATTGTTATCTAAAAGTAGAACCAATATTCTCTTTGCAAGTAGGTTAGTGTGGGAGAAAAACTTAAAAGTGCTTGCTGAAATTTATAATGAAGCTGAAATAAGAAATTTGCCATATAATTTTATAATCGCTGGCGATGGCGTAGCAAGACATGATTTAGAAAAGAATATGCCTAAGGCTACTTTCTTAGGAACAGTCGGTCATGATATGCTCACGAGCCTATACAGACGATGTGATGTATTTGTATTTCCATCTACTAGTGAAACGTATGGTAATGTGCTCATAGAAGCCATGGCTTGTGGCTTGCCTTGTGTAGTGGCTTCTGGAGGCGGTCCACTGAGCTTCGTGAATGATGGCTATAATGGACTACTTGTACAGCCGGAAAATACAAGTGATTATATTAATGCCATTTCTCTCTTGACGGCAGATAATGGTCTGCGCGAATCCGTAATAAAAAATGGATTGGAGTTTACATCGACACTGGACTGGAACGTATTAGTAAATCGATTTTATAGTATACTTTCTCAATTGTCTATCAAGAAGCAGACAAGACTTGTGGCATAGCATTTAGTTAATAGATAGATTTCTCAGTCAAATTTGGTATCGTCGTTTTGCATAGTTCCACTGATATTATGTTGATATTCTTTTGGTTAGACGGTGAATAGTAGAGATATTAAGGCAAAATATTCAATAGCTATTATGAAACATTTTATTTTTTGCCTTATAGCACTTTCATTAGGATTTCATTCGAATGGTCAGGAGATAGATTTTGAGATGTTTAAGTCATTGAAATTCAGGAATATAGGCCCTGCAGGTATGAGTGGTCGAATCACTGCAATAGATGTCAACCTGAGAGATAAAGATCATATCTATGTGGGTGCTGCTTCTGGTGGCGTATGGGAATCGAAGAACGGCGGAATTACCTGGAAACCCATATTTGATGACCAATCCACGTTGTCGATTGGTGCTATAGAGATAAATCAAGCTAACCCTGCTGAGATATGGGTAGGTACTGGAGAAGGGAATCCACGTAATTCTCATAATAGTGGTAATGGTGTCTTTAAGTCGCTCGATAGCGGGAAGACTTGGACATCTATGGGATTGGAAGAGACGAAACTCATTCATCGGGTAGTGGTCAATACTTCTAATACCGAGTCTGTATTAGTCGGCGCCATGGGTTCAGCCTGGGGGCCATCCAAGCACAGAGGCGTGTATAGAACTAAAGACGGCGGGAAGACATGGAAGCAGACCTTGTATGTAGGAGATAATGTAGGGGTCGCCGACATGGTTGCAGACCCATCTAATCCAAATAAGATAATAGCTACTATGTGGGAGTTCGGTCGTACACCGTGGGGGTTCAACTCTGGTGGAGAAGGCTCAGGACTGTATATCACTTATGATGGTGGCGATAAATGGAAAAAGCTCACTGATAAAGAAGGACTACCTAAAGGAAATCTTGGTAGAATGGGCATTTCATTTGCAGCCTCAAGTCCTAATATTGTCTATGCACTCATAGAAGCGAAGAAAAATTGCTTGTATAAAAGTGTGGATGGGGGAGAGAAATGGTCATTGGTTTCAACTAAGAATATTGGAAATAGACCATTCTATTATTGTGAAATTTATGTTGACCCAAATAATGAAAATAGGATATATAACCTATGGTCATATGTGTCGAAGTCTGAGGACGGTGGTAAGACCTTCAAGACAATTGCTGACTATGGTAATAACATTCACCCTGATCATCACGCTTTTTGGATAGATCCAGATGATTCTAATTATCTTATAGATGGTAATGATGGCGGACTTAATATATCAAGAGATGGCTCCAAGACTTGGCGGTTTGTGGAGAACTTGCCAGTAGGTCAATTTTATCATGTTTCTATCGATAATGATTTCCCATATAATGTATACGGTGGTATGCAAGATAATGGATCGTGGGTAGGCCCAAGTTTTGTGTTACGGTCTGGAGGTATTGTCAATTATGATTGGCAGGAATTATATTTTGGAGATGGTTTTGATGTAGCACCAAGAAGAGATAATAACCGATATGGATATGCGATGTCTCAAGAAGGTAACCTAGGTGTATGGGACAAGGTGACAGGAAGAACGGAATTTGTGAGACCACAACATCCAGAAGGGGATAAGCTTAGATTTAGTTGGAATGCAGCGCTGGCACTTGATCCATTTAGTGACGATGGTGTATACTTTGGTAGCCAGCATGTGCACTATAGTCCTGATGGTGGTCATAGCTGGGATATCATTTCTCCTGATCTAACGACCAATGATACCCTCAAGCAAGATCAGTCTAAGAGTGGCGGATTGACCTTGGATATTACAGGGGCAGAAAATCATACGACGATTCTATGTATCACGCCTGACCCAAATAATGAAGGCGTTATTTATGTCGGAACTGATGATGGAAATATTCAAGTCACCAGGAATGGCGGAGATAGTTGGAGTAAAATCAATAATAAATTACCAGGCTTACCTTCAGGGGCATGGATTCCACAGATAGTGACCTCGCCTGTAAATGATGGCGAGGTATTTATTGTCGTAAATAATTATAGACGAAATGACTGGGGGGCATGGCTCTATCATTCCTCAGATAGTGGTAAGACGTGGAGACGCATAGTAGATGATAATGATGTGGATGGCTTTGTATGTTCTGTCGTGCAAGATCATGAAGAGGAGAATCTTATTTTTCTAGGGACTGATGTAGGTCTGTATGTTAGTTTTGATAGAGGAAGTAGTTGGCAGAAATGGTCAGAAGGATTACCTCCTGTGCAGATACGAGACATGCAAATTCAGCAAGATATGGACGACCTGGTACTAGGTACATTTGGACGTTCATTTTGGGTGTTAGACGATATCACACCTTTGAGAGAAATGGCCCAAGATAGAAATCTCCTTAAAAGTGATTTCAAAGTCTTTCAGCCAAAGACAGCTTATTTGACTTCATCTCGATCTTATCAAGGGGTGCGATTTATCGCGCAAGGAGATTACCAAGGAGATAATAGAGGTACTGGCGCACTTTTTACTATCTGGAATAAACCAGCCGAAAAAGAAAAACCTGAGGCAGCTCCAATCAAAGAAGGCAAGAAGAAAAAGAGAAAGAAGAAAAAAAATAAAGACAAATCCAAAGATGAGGCGATGATGAAAGGGGGTAAGGGTGAAAAAGGAGATAAGAAGAAAGGTAAGAAAAAGGATGAATGTCAAATCGCAGTTATAGATCAAGGAGGTGACACCATCAGAACCTTTAAGAGAAAACTTAAAGAGGGAATGAACAGAACTGGCTGGCGCCCAGATGCAAAAGGTATAGATTTTCCAAGCAGGAACGAGCCCCGAGAGAAAAGAGAACCGGGTGGCATGCCAATCATTCCTGGTGATTACAAGGTGGTTTTCACCTATGGAGAACACAAAGATAGCACGCAACTTACAGTGGCTTATGATCCTAGAGTAGAGCAATCACTCTTCGATAATAAGGCTAAGTACACTTCCATGAAGTCTCATAATGAGAAAGTGGAAAAAGTTACTGACGCATTCAATAATTTGAAGGAAGCAAAGAAGTCCACAGAATTATACTCTAAGTTGATAGATATGCAAGAAGACACCATCAAAAAGTCTTACAAGAAAATGACCAAAGAGGTAGTAGGGCAAATAGACTCACTGATGAATTTGTACAGTCTACCACCTTCCGAAAAGACAGAGTATAGAGATGACTCAGAGACCCTCATGAATAAAGTCTTTACCGCAAGACGATTCTTTAGGGCAGCGACCGGCGCACCTACACCTAATGGACAAAATGCCATCAATAATGCTGAGAGACAGGCAGGAGAAGTGCTGGAAGGAATTAATGCTTTCTTTGGAGAGGATTGGAAAGAATATGTGGAGAAAGTAAAATCACTGCCTATGGAAGATTTATTCAAAGTCTATGAGAAGATTAAGATAGAGTGATATTTACCTCTCGAATATTAACATTCTGAATAGCGCATCTAAGATGCACAATAAATCAAGAGATTCTCTAGATATACTTCATAAAAAGTGAAAAACGTGCACTACTTAAAAGTAGCGCACGTTTTTGCATTCTGGTTGAAAATTATAAAGATTTTGGCTGGATTAATTTTTCACGTATTGGATAGCTAATGATTTATTATTGTCGCAGGTCATTGGCACAAGAACGGTGCCGTACTGATCTTCAGAGACAATAGAATTTCCTTCTTCATCTTGAGCAGTAATTTTGAAATTACTGAATTTATCTCCAGGATGAAATTCTAGGAAGTAATCACCTGTAGGCAGACTGCCGAATTGTACACGACCATGGTTGTCAGTAGTCAACTGAGCTATTTCTGTAGGGTTTCTTAGTGCTGACAGGTATAAGGTAACTGGGATATTAGCAAATGGACTAAATGTATTTCCTGTTTCAATTTGCAATTTGGCTTCAAGAGTAGATGTCCCAGTAGGAAAGATTTCTTTATTTATTGTTGTGGTTTCGAAGTTGCTTGATTTGACAACGATATTATAGTCAATGTCTAGAAGGTTAGGTACAGATAATGTGTTTTGATTTTCGTCAGTTTTTTCGTCATAAACGATTCTATTGTCTGCTGCTCTGACAACTTGCAGAATATAAGGGGATTCTCCTGAATTAATATTTATATCGATAAGTGCTTCTACGCTGCCATCACAGGCGGGCAATTGTTGAATAGAAACATCTGTAATTAGGTAATCTTCTTGAGTGCAATTCATGAAAAGAAGTGCACAAAATACAATACAGGTAGTCATCCTGATAGTCATAATCTGCAGTTTAGGAGTGTTACAAAAGGGTTTTTAATCTTCCAGTTTAATGGTCGATTGTCAACAAGGTATAACAAATCAACACTCGCCGAAAGACAGATTCTTTACAAATCGAAACCTCAGGTATATTTTAGCACTATAATTACTGGAATCTGAAAGCTAACTGACACTTTTTTAGTCACATGCTGGCAATTTTAATTCTTACCCCCACCATTACTAAAGACTGCCTTTATTAAGAAATAACTATCAAGCCAGCGCAGTATGTCAAATAGCAGTCATTGTAGCGAGAGACTACTAGAAGTAATGTCTGGATCCACAACACCTGAGTAAAAATCATAATGAATGAAAACAGGAAAAGCCGTCAGACGTTAGATAATTGCATTTGGATAGCGTACATTTATTTATAAACCAGAACAACAATGAAGTTACTAGGTCTCTTATTTGTCATAATCACATTCTCGATTAATACAGAAGCTCAGGACATGAATAATACTAAGTTGGATGCCATAATATATACCGTCAGCGATAAGGTGGAAGGCGGCGAGGGCCAATGGCAGTTTAAGATAGACAGTCTGGTCTTTATATGCGTAACAGATGAATTGCATAACAGGATGCGTATTATAGCCCCGATCGCAGAAGAGGCTAGCGTGACGCCAGATCAGATAAAACGATGCATGCAAGCTAATTTTCATTCCGCTCTGGATGTGAAGTACTGTATTTCTGATAATATTCTATGGTCCGCTTTTATACACCCACTGAAAGAGCTCACGAAAGACCAGGTGCTCAGCGCCATCTCGCAGGTGTACTCAGCTGCTTTGACTTTTGGCACCGTTTATAGTAGTGGCACCTTAAGTTTTCCCACCCAAGAAGAACGAGACGCCAAGAATAATTAACATACTTATTTTTTCTTAACCCTTTTCTTACTTGCTTTAGCGAAGGGATTGAAATCCAAACAAAGGCCTATCCAATGGGCCAGGTCCTCATCTGTATCATAGCCATCTGGTCTTATAAAGACAAAGCCCTTCATTGTTCTTCCTGTAAAGGTCATTGGTTGGCACCCAGGTCTAGACATATTAGCCTCCGCTGCTTCTTCACCTATCCTCGCCATCAGCAGGTCTACCTCTTGCTTTTTATCAAAATGTGTCCCACAAGCCATCTTGTCATTCACCATAAATATCAAGCCACCCATCATCTTCTTAGTAAAGTAGGGTTGTCCGCTTTCTTTTATGAGTTGTTCTATTCTATCTACGGTGTATTGGTCGTAAGACATGTTGTTTGTTTTTGGAGTTTGCGGTAGAAAGGTATCGCTTTTTCACTATAAGGTTTATGGTTGCGAAATATGCTATTCGGTTTAGGGTTTTCGGAATAAGATATAAGGTTCTTTTTCCATGTCGACTGCAACGTAGTGGAATGGAGGCATCTTATTGTATCGTATTTTTGATTCCAAGAATCATGCAAT
>CAZIMH010000139.1:0-7670 GCA_964540155.1 uncultured Saprospiraceae bacterium | reverse complement strand
ACCACGGTCCACAAAGGCAATCATGCCATCGATATTGTCAAATCCTACTTCACAGGCATTTGTCACTAAATCAACAGAATCCATTACAAAAGTTGCAGTACCTGTAAGTGAATCGACTTGCAATCCCCAATCTGGTTGAACTATAGGGTAGTTACCTGCAATTACACTAGGTTCAGCTATTGATAAATTATTAATGATTTGTCCTGAAACAGTTGTTGATATTGTTATTAGGAGAGACAGTATTCCTATTTGAATATAGTGAGGTTTCATTCTATAATTATTTTGATTACTTACCGAGAAAGCAATTCTCGATACTGGAAATTTTTTGATTAAAAGAAAAACCCTGCAACCCAATTAAGGTTTGCAGGGTTTCTTTATTCTAAAGAGCGATTATAGATTACTCGCTAATCACAACTTTCTTGCTAGTAAAACCAGCTTCTGTTCTGATATTAAGTGAATACACACCAGGTGTAACATCACTTACATTCATCTGATAATTACCTACTCTTACATTATTCTCTTGCATCACCTTAACTAATTCTCCAGCAACATTCATTAATTCAAATGAAGCTGCCTCAGAAATCTCACTTAGGTTTACACTAATGTTAAGCACATCACTAACTGGATTAGGGAATACGTCTATACTAGCTGCTAATTCAGGTGAAATATCTTCTGTACTAGTAATAAACGATGAGATATTCATTTCTATCCAAGGCTGATTTGTAGTCCAATATCCCGTATCCCAAACATAGCCTTGGAGTTCTGCGCTAAAGTCTCCATTTGCTACAAATGGTGTTGCTGCTGTTACAGTAGCTCCAGTTCTAATTGCTCTGTCTATGTTTCCATTTAACCATAGGTTATCCATAGCAAAGTTATAAGGCGCTAAATCAAATGGACCGCCATCAAATGCACTGGCTGCTAACATTTCCAATTCTGAATCTGCCTCAGTATTGTATACAAATACTAGCGCATACATTTGATCTTTGATAAGTTGAAGTGGAATGATACTTCCATTAGCATCCAATCTTGGACCACCTGTATTGGTATCAGCAATACCCATAGCAATTCGCATATCAGTCATGTCAAAAACAGAACTAAGTGATGCAGAAAGCGGCTGGGTATTCCCTATTTGACCAAATACATTACTACCCATTGAACCGAATAATTGAAGGTCATCTGGTGTAATAACATAAGCTCCTGTACCTCTATTATCAGGAAGAGATGATCCTTCTTCCGGGTTCCATAGGTATAAGTAAACTTTGACATCACCAGTGTTACCTGCTTTATCATTCACACCAAATCTGACGGTATTTAAGAACAAATCTTCGCCACTGCCATCATCTGGCACATAGAAAGTGTAAGCCGTTCCCCAGTCAAATCCTGGGAAGTTAGCATCCATTGGGTCGTTTGACAATAATCCAGTCCAAAGGTTTCTAAAATCACCATCCACAGCAGCTCCAGAACCTGGACCAGGTCTAGTTGCTGATAACCAAAGACTATCTGTTACCTCATATTGGAATTGGATATTGTCATTAGCTGGGAATATATCCCCGGGTGTTGTGTTATTATAGTCTACAGTATGGACACCTAATATCGGAGATGGTACGTGAAAATCTGCAAAGGTGTTATTTTCATTCAAGAAGCAGTATGGTGGCTGATCTAGGTAAGTATCATTGACATAGGTACCATCTACATTACCATTAGGATCTAAGGCAACAGCTTCCATAGATACATCTGTAGCAGTTATGTTTCCACTATTGTCTATATCCAAGTGTAAAGGTATCGGCTGTACCATTGTAGAAGGAATAGTCGTAGAAGGTGCCTGAGCAAAGAAGGTATTAGACAATCCTATATCAAAGAAACTTGCGTTAATTAATCTTACGTCATCTATAGATGCATAGTAGTAAGAACCAACGTGTCTGAATTGTAGGTTTAGCGTAGGTTCACCATTATAATTCTCTAGAGGAATAAATAAGTCACCTTGTCCCCCTGCATTTACAGGTGTTGTAATCACAGTACAGTCAGTGTTTTGTGATGTTAATCCTGCAAATGGATCACCGCTAATAGCTAGTGTATCTGGCCAAGTTTGTCCTTCATCATAACTGACAATAAGCTCTGTACTTGTAGGAGAGAATACTCTCCACTCGTGCCAGAATGCCACAAAAAGACCATCTACCTGTTGTCCAGAAAGATCTATTGTAGGACTGAATAAAGATCCAGTACATCCTTGAGGACAATGTATCGCAGCACCAATCTGGTTTGGATCACCATCATTGTCATAGAAATCAGAAGGAAAAGACATGTAACCATTACATGAAGTACCATCTATAGCTGCATTAGTAAATGCACCTGTTATTGTTGGCGCATCTGTCCATGCCCAAGATGTATCCATTACTGATTCTACAGTCCATTCGTTTAAGCCGCCTTCGAAGTCTCCTTGTCCAGGCTCAGCACCCCAAATTACTTCAGGTCCGAACGCAGGAACACCACAGAAGAATCCCATGCTAACTTGAATTGGAGCCCGTTCTGCTTCTACTCTGATTCTTTCACAAGACTCAAAAGAAAGGAAGAATACAGGGATTGTAACCGCATCTCCATCATCACCAGCAGCACCTATAAATACTCCCTGAAGTGGTTCATTATTACATATAACGGCAGCAACAGCACCTGCTTCTGCAGCAAGAAGTGCTTTAGTACCGAACTGACAATCTCCTCTGTCTATAAATGCCACTCTACCATCGACATTATCTGCACCACCGTCACATCCATCAGTAACAGTACCCACGCCATCATTTATAAATATAGCTTCTCCGCTAAATGAGTTTACCTGCTGACCCCATACTGGCTGGCCAGTAGGATAGTTGCCTGCAATAGACGCAGGTTCTGTAATCGACAGATTATTCAGGATTTGCCCCGAAACTAGCGTAGAAGTCAGTAATAAAATGGACAAAAGTCCTAGTTGTGTAAAGCTAAACTTCATATTTAAAGTATTTTAGGTTAGTACTGACAAGTAAGTTGTCAGCAACAAAATTTTTGTTCAAGAAATGTCGCTAAGTTAATAAATACTTAAAGCCAAGCGTAATATTGGGTGTCGTAGATTTTTAAGAGAATTGATTTTTTTTCAGCTTTATGTATGATATGTCTTCTGGAATAACTCTGCAAAGGGATGTGCTGAAATTATTTCTTATTATTTCCCATATGTAATTAGATGAAAATCAGAATATTATCGAAGGACATTGAACAACAGCTCCATTTGCCTATGGGCATCTTATTTTGAAAGCTAATCCCCAGTAAAATGCCCGCTGAGGAAAAAAATTACTACAATTCGCTGATATTTACTTTGCTTACCCCTGATTTTGAACAAACAACTGCACCAGCCCTATTAGCTTTTTCAGCCATTTGTTTGACTGAATTTCCAGCAATATAGGCCCAAATGAGCGCCGCTAATACAGAATCACCTGCACCTGATACATCAGCATTTGAGAGAGATTGACCGACTGCCAGCCCTTCAGTATTAGATTCATTGTCCATATAATACATTCCTTTAGCACCAAGTGTAACGAAGATTTTATCTGCCTTTAGGCTAAGGTTTTCGATGCCTTTTTTAATGGCTACAGCGTCTACTTTTACCTTATATCCACAGGCTTCAGAAAGCTCTTTGATGTTGGGTTTAAATACAGTGCAATCGGATAAGAGTCTAAATCTGTCAAATTTTGGATCTACAAAAAGAGGTATTTTATTTTCTTTAGAAATTTCCTGTACATGCTTTATCACATAGTCTGTCAAGACACCTTTGTTGTAGTCTTGCAGTACAATTCCTGATACTTTTTTAGAAGCTATTTGTTCCTGGACCTGAATTATAATCTGGGTCTCTTGGCTTACCGTTAAATCTGATGTAACCTCTGTGTCTATCCTCAGGTATTGTTCAAATTTCTCATTGACTATTCTTTGTTTGACTGTCGTCGGTCTTTGGTTGTCCTCTATAAAGTGAGCTTCTATATCATTCTGCTTTGTTAGTGATTTTAAGATGTATCCTTTTTCATCACTGCCGATGACAGAAATTATGCCAGTAGATATTCCCAAGGAATTAAGATTGGCCGCTACATTTCCAGCACCACCTAATCGGTGATCTATCTCTTGACTTAGTATGACGGGCACATCTGCTTCTGGAGACTGTCTAGTATGTGTACCTATGATATATTCGTCCAACATAATGTCTCCGACAATCAGTATATAAGCCTCACTTGGTTCTATTTTTTGTGGTCTCTCCATAGGGAATAAGCTAATCTAAAAGTTCCTCGACTAAGGATGGTAGTTTGTCCTCATATTCTTCGAAGAATTTTATAGCTTTTGATTTGAATTCAGGTCCAACTGAATCTAATGATGAGACTAATGTTTCCTTAAAACGGGAAGGGTGGTGTGCAATTTTCAGCAAATTCATAGACTCTAAATTCCCAGCCATAGGAAACTTGGAAATGTTTGGTCCGCAGAAAATTGGTATACCGAAAACCAGCGGTTCTAATAGATTATGTGGCCCTTTTTCAAATGCTCCGCCTATGTAAGCTGCATCACAATAGCCATATATGTACCTCAAATCTCCCATCGTATCTAGTATTAATATTCTTTTACTGAAATCTTTGGTTGACGAGTATAGGTCCACTGATTCCTTTATACCTTCTATTAGCTGCTTGGAGTCTTCCTTTGGATCATGTGGGGCTATGATAAAAGAAAAAGCTGTGAGTGAGTTGGCAGTTTCTATTATGAGGGGTAGTTCTTTTCTAGTGATGTTTCCTAGCCCTATAACGGGTTTTCGATTTGGTTGCCAATAGACTTTCTCTTCCCAATGCTCCTTATTTAAAATCACCTGACTCATTCTTGTGTCCCCTAATATGAACACATTTTGAAATTGATTTTCGTTCAGTATGGCTTTCGACCGTTCGTTGTGACAATAAATTCTTTGACTCTTTTTAATAAGCTTTAAGAAGGGTTTCATTGTTGGTTTAAACAGATAGGAGTCTCTATTAAGATGTAAACTGGTGTAGTAGTAATCAATGTTTTGAGCAGATAATACCCTCAACAGATTAAACCAGAACTCATATTTTATAAAGACAACCTTAGAGGGTCTGACAAGATTGATAAAATGCTGTTGCCTACTCTTTTTATCCAAAGGCAGATACGCTTTAATCATATTCTCATGCTCTAGGTTGGTCTGGAGGAAACCCGATGGAGAATGGAAAGTGACTAATATTTGATTATGTCCTCTGTCCAGTAATTCTCGGACTAGGGGTTTTGCCATTTCATACTCTCCATAACTGGCTGCATGTATCCAAATGCGATGACCCTTATTCCATCTTTGAATCTGAGACTGGAGGTCTTTTGCTTGATGCTTCCGCCCTTTATAGAGTTGCTTGGCTTTGGTATGCCAAGGGCTGACAAGTAAGATTACAAAACCATACAGCCTGATGAGTATAGAATAGAGTGCATACACAATTGATGCTAGTAGAAAACTTCTTCAGGCTTCTCGAAATTTCTAATCGGCAAGAACCAGGTAGCCTCCAGCCCAATTAGAAGGTCAAATCTTCTTCCACTTGCACTCTCCATCGTATCGAAATTGACGGATCTAATACTTTCAGTGAATGCTTCCATCACAGTCAGTCCCACTGAATAGTTCAGACTTTTGTTAGTGCCTATGTGCAAGTAGGACAAGGATTGCTTAAGTGCAGGACCTCTGGTGTTTCTATCGTATCCTCTGCCGAAATCATCTTCAAATTGGGGAGTGTTATTAGAATCATCTATAATTCTGATGCCATGCTGTTCTATACCTAATCCAAGACCTAGATTGAGTCCTGCGTGCGGATTGGACTTAGAAGAAATCAATGTTTTATTGACCAGAACGCCTACATAAAATCCCCGCCTTCTTAGAAACACTTGGCCTAGCTGTCCATTATTTCCTAATATAGCTCCAGAACTCAATCTGAACGGCGCAAGCACATCCTCCTTGACGTCATTTCCAAACTGGAAATTACCTTCTAAGCTAAACATGCCTTTCCACTTTACACTATATACTGACAAACTCAACCCAGCGTGAAAATTAAATCCATATCGGTCAGCCAAATCTCCTCCTGGCAAGTCAGCACCATAGGTGATTCCGACGCCTAAAAATCCGTGCTCCCTAGGAAGATTTTGCCCCTTCAAGTCTAAACTGAGGAATAGCATGCAAAGGCAGAAAATGGTGATGAATGCGTTTTTAGCTGTCATACAAGCGTTGTGAGTACAATATTGTTATAATCTCACAAATATGAGAATCTTTATTTTGCATTTGTCATGATAATTGACTTCACCTATCAAGTTCTCAAAAACAATTTGAAGAATATTCCCTTTTCACAGACAATAAACAAACTAGATAGACCATTTGTGTAATGGATATTTGCAGAATAAACCAAGACATTGCAGAATGGATATAAAAATGGTGGACCTTTTAGGTCAGTATCAAGGCATTAAGGGTGAAGTGGACGAGGCTATCCAATCAGTCATCACTGACTCAGCCTTCATCAAAGGAAAATATGTGAATTCTTTTTCTGAAGAATTGGCAGCATATCTAAATGTAAAACATGTCATCCCTTGTGGTAATGGTACTGATGCTATTCAGTTAGCGCTTATGGCCTTGGATTATGAAAGAGGTTCTGAGGTTATAACCACACCATTCACCTTTGTTGCTACTGCAGAAGTGATTGCACTTCTTGGCCTAAAACCGGTGTTTGTAGATATAGACCCCAAGACTTTCAATATAGATCCAGAAAAGATAAAGCAGGCTATTACATCTAAAACAAAGTGTATCATACCAGTTCACCTATTTGGGCAAAGCTGTGATATGAAGGATATCCTGACCATTGCACAAGAACACAATCTACATGTCATCGAGGACAATGCGCAGGCAATAGGTGCTTGGTATAATCTAGATGGTCGCCAGACAAAGACAGGTACGATGGCAGATATAGGTACCTTATCATTTTTTCCATCGAAGAATCTAGGATGTTACGGTGACGGAGGCGCGGTCATGACTAATGATGATACCCTTGCAGCAAAGATTGAAAAGTATTCCAATCATGGATCCTCCAAAAAATATATTTATGAAACGGTAGGTATCAATAGTCGGTTAGATGGACTACAAGCGGCTATCTTATCAGTAAAGCTTAAATATCTGGATCAGTATATCTCTTCAAGGCAGTCGGCAGCAGCTAGATATGATAACTTACTGGCTAACATACCTGGTCTTATTTTGCCATATCGTGCTGAATCTAGAAACCATGTCTTTCATCAGTATACCTTAACACTGGAGGCTGGAAGAGATGACTTACATCAGTATCTCAAATCTAAAGGAGTCCCTTCAGGAATTTACTATCCTATGCCTTTGCACATTCAAAAACCCTATCTAGATACCAGCTCTGGGGCGCCTGTGCATCTGGAAAACGCTGAAAAATTAGCAAAACAGGTCATTTCGCTACCCATGCATACTGAGCTGAATGAGGATATGCAAACCACAATTGCTGACAATGTTAAGGAGCATATGGCGCTTTTAGCCTAAGTCCTTAGTTAATATTCACTAAACTTCTTAAGATTATTGGCATCCTCAAACCAATAAAGTAGTTTTACATATCTAATTTTCCTTA
>CAZIMH010000138.1:0-7742 GCA_964540155.1 uncultured Saprospiraceae bacterium | reverse complement strand
GCATAATTTCATTGAGCTCCGACGTCTTTATTTTTTTTGAGCGATTATTGAATACCTCTAAGGCGACATCCAAAGCTCTATGAATTCTTTGTTTCTCTAAAGCACTTATAAATAAGATAGGAACATCATTGAAAGGGGCCAATTTAGCTTTGAGCTTTTCTTCCAAGTCCCTAGCCGTATTGGTTTCTTTATCTTGGATAAGATCCCATTTATTGACAAGAATGACGATACCTTTGTGTCGCTTGATCGCAAGAGTGAAGATGGCTAAGTCTTGACTTTCTATACCAGTCGTAGCATCTAGCACTAGTAAGACCACATCCGAATCCTCCATGGCCTTTATCGCTCGGAGTACAGAGTAAAATTCTAGATTCTCCTTGACTTTATTCTTTTTACGTATGCCAGCTGTATCCATCAGATAGAAGGACTTTCCATATTTGTTATAGAAAGAATTTACGCTGTCACGCGTCGTCCCAGCGATATCAGTGACTATATTTCTTTCCTCTCCCAGTAAGGCATTAGTCAGTGATGATTTACCTACGTTGGGCTGGCCTACGATTGCGATTCTTGGTGTCTGATCATCTTCGTCTTCTGGTACATCATCGAGTGTATCCGTTAGCGCATCTAGCAGTTCTCCAGTGCCTGATCCACTCATAGATGACAGAAAGAAAGTATTGTCAAAACCTAAACTCCAAAACTCATTAGCCATCAGCGCTCGGCTGTTATTATCTACCTTATTGACAGCGACAAAGACTTTCTTTGGTTGGCGTCTAAGGATATTGGCCATTTGCTCATCTAGGTCTGTCACCCCAGTAGTTACGTCTACCATAAAGATGATAGCGGCGGCTTCTTCTATAGCGATATGTACCTGCTCACGTATTGCTTTTTCAAATACATCATCACTATTTTGTACAAAACCACCTGTATCTATGACTGTAAACTGTTTTCCATTCCACTCACAGGAACCATATATCCGGTCTCTTGTCACACCGCTTATATTATCCGTGATGGCCTTCTTCTGACCTATAAGTCGATTGAAGAGGGTGGACTTTCCCACATTTGGTCTACCTACAATTGCTAGTACTTGTGCCAATGTTTGTTTTTTAAGGAATTATCTTACTGAGTCAATTTCAAACTACAAATATCCAAAACTCTTGAGCATCCTGTCATCATCCCGCCACTTATCTTTCACCTTTACAAAGAGTTCTAAATGACACCTAGAGCCGATAAACTTTTCTATATCTCTACGAGACTGTATGCCTAGTTTTTTTATCCCTGCCCCTTTATTTCCGATAATGATACCTTTCTGAGTATTTCTCATCACAAAGATGATGGCTCTGATGTGCACAAATGGCTTTCCATGCTTCTGCGATTCTTTGTAAGATTCTACATGGATTTCTGCAGAGTAAGGAATCTCTTGTTTATAGTTAATAAGAATTTTTTCTCTAATAATTTCTGAGATAAAAAACCTGACAGACTTATCAGAGATATCCTCTTTAGAATAATAAGCTGGGCCCTCTGGTAATCTACTTTTAATACTGGCGAGTAGGTGAGGCACCCCTAGGTTCATCAGTGCACTTATATGATGCACTTCATCAAAATCTATCAGCGCCTTCCACTCTTCTTCTAATGCTTTGAGTGCCTCTGGCTCAGAGGTATCTACTTTATTTATGATAAGAAATTTAGGTGCTTGAGTCGATTTTAGTTTTCTGATGACCTTCTCTTCTCCACTATATTCATTTGAAGGATCTATCATAAAGAGTACCAGGTCCGCATCTTCAAAGATGGACATAGCACTATCATTCATAGCAGATTGCAATTTATAGTGAGGGTCAGAGATGAGTCCAGGCGTATCTGAAAATATAATCTGGAAATCATCCCCACTAACAATGCCTTTATATCTGTGCCTTGTGGTCTGCGGCTTAGAAGTGATGATGGCCATTTTCTCTCCCATGAAGGCATTGAGAAGGGTAGACTTTCCCACATTCGGCTTGCCTATTATATTAACGAACCCTGAGTAGTGCTTTTTTTCTCCAGTCATATGGAAGAGACTTTGTAACTGTACTGCATCAGATGAGTTGCTTTTGAGCTCTTTGTAGCCGCATTTCTATCTCGCTTATAGCCAACTTGGGTTGGGCTTTTCGCCAGTTGATATCATTAAGATATTGACCTAGATGAACATAATGCTGTAATTTAAGTGATTCCATTTCTTTGAGGATGTGTTCTCGAAGATTTACGAAGACCACATGTCCACCTTCATCCTTGACATCATCCCACCATTCCTCATAGTAACTATCGTCCGAACCATGATACTCTAGAACATTGTCACATAAAATAATGTATTTGTCTATACCTTTTGGTAACAGATTGTCTATGAGTTTTCGCTTCAGATACATGATATCATTATTGAGACAATCATTCCATTCTCCTATAAGCTCTATCAAGGCATAACCTTCTTCATAATCAGTATATAGATTTTTGACGTACAAGGTCTGGCTTCCTATGGAATCCCATTGAGGGTGAATAAAGTAGTTGTACACCTTGTTAGAAAAGGTGAACTCGCTATAGACTGTCCCATGAAACTGGGATTTCTTATCCTCAGCTGAGATATAGTATTGGCGCCATTTGTGATATGGTTCTATGTCATGCACGGCTACAAATATAGGCTTATTTGTAACGGAAGATTTGGACATATTGGAGGCTTTTTACATTATTATATGAAGCACTACAGTCTTATAAGATTCATTGATTAATTTAGCTTTTCATGAACTTTTTATTGCTTTTAGAAATCTTTTCAGTCGTTACTGGACTTGGTTTTATAGTCTTGATGATATATCAGAAGATATGGGCCTGGCCTATAGGGATAATATCAAGCCTGAGCAGCATTTATCTCTTTTACTGCTCCAAGTTATATGCGGAGTCCATCTTATATTTCTACTACGTTCTGATAGGAATCTATGGCTGGTACATCTGGCAGAAGAATCGTGACAGGGATTTTACCGTGCAGGTAAAAAGTGTCTGGTATGCCATTGTAGCAGTAACAAGCGGCGCAGTCTTGTCAGTCTTACTGGGCTTTATTCTCGCAAAATCCACTGACTCTCCAAGACCTTTTGCCGATGCCACATCTACAATATTCAGCCTGATAGCGAGCTATATGGAAGCCCATAAAGTCTTGTCTTCTTGGTTGTTCTGGATTGTGATTAATCTATTTTCTATATGGTTGTATCTGGATAGAGGACTAAAGATTTACAGTGGTCTGATGGTCATCTTCTTCTTATTTTCTGTGGCAGGGTACATACAATGGAAACACAGCTACCAGAAAAGTATAGGTGAAGCAGCTATAAACACCAAGGAAGTTTGAGAATACTTATTACAGGTCCAGAATGTACAGGTAAGACCACTATTTCAAAACAACTAAGTACGAGACTTCACCTACCTTGGGTTCCTGAGTATGCCAGAACTTATCTAGAAGAACAGGGGCCGGATTATGATTTGGATACGATTCTAATGATCGCTCGTGAACACAGAAAATTGCTGGCTACCCAATCTGGTTCTTGCATATTAGATACTTATATGATTAATCTGGCAGTTTGGACGCAAGATAAGTTTGCTGTAGTGCCACCCTTCATAGAAGAATGTATAAGTGATATGCTTTTTGACCATATATTCTTGATGTATCCAGATACGCCTAGGATACAAGATGGCTTAAGAGAAGACCCTAATAGTCGCATAGCTTTATTTGAAGAATTTAAAGTCATGCTAGAAAAGTACAATAGATCTTATCACGTGATTAGTGGACTAGGAGAACAACGCCTCGAGAATATGCTCGAGCACCTAGTCTAACAATTCTCAGCAGATTTTTAATTGTCTGCTAAATGTATCTTTTGATATTACCTACTACGCTTTTAAGCATTATTCTTTCTATGTGATTCATTTAATTACATTTGCAATGTTTATTTAAGAGGGGTGCCTATTCTTTCTAAGAATTGTGCTGAGATTATACCCATAGAACCTGCCCAGGTAATGCTGGGAAGGGAGTCAATAAAGGCATTATTAAGGTAGTGCCTATCTCGACCTCGCTTAGTTTTTTTAAATAATTAAGTTTTTAAAATTATGATTAAAAGACAAGCAATCATTTTTATTATTTTATTATTCTCAAGTATGTTGTGCCAGGCTCAGCATTCTATCACTGGCAAAATAAAAAATGCCAATAATGAGAAATTACAAGGCGCTTCAGTATTCGTCGTAGGTTCAGAATCTCTAGCCACAGTTACTGACTATGCAGGCAGATATCTGTTAGAGAACATTCCACCAGGCGATGTCACGGTCAAGGTTACCTACCTTGGATATGCTGACCAGACTTTTTCTTTGACATTGGAAAGGGACGAGCTCGTAGATGTAGACATGCAGCAGGGTTTGTTCCAATTAGAGAACATTGAAGTAGTAGCCAACAAACTGGAAGGTAGATCACCTTATGCTTATGGTGATTACAACAAGGAACAAATCCGATTTAAAAACATGGCACAAGATGTTCCTTTTCTAGTAGAACATACACCGTCTATGGTGGTAACCTCGGACGCGGGTGCCGGAATAGGGTACACAGGTATGCGTATCCGTGGGTCTGATGCTACACGTATTAATGTCACTATTAATGGCATTCCGCTTAATGATTCTGAGAGCCACAATGTCTTCTGGGTAGACTTACCCGATTTTGGATCTTCTGTGGATAGAATCCAAGTACAAAGAGGCGTTGGCCCTTCTACTAATGGAAGTGGTGCATTTGGAGGGTCTGTTAGTTTGAATACTAACTATATCAGCCAGAATCCTTTTGTAAGAGGGGATTTTACAATCGGTTCTTTTGGCACAATGAAACAAAGTGTGACCTTGAATACTGGCCTTATGAATAACAGATATATCATAGAAGGCAGATACTCTAGAATTGATTCTGATGGATTCATAGACAGAGCAGCTTCTGATTTAGATTCATGGTACATTTCAGCAGCAAGAGTTTCTGAGAAGAGCTCTATAAAAATAAATGCCTTCTCTGGAAATGAAAGGACATTTCAGGCATGGAATGGTGTGCCGGAAGCTCGTTTTGATGGAGATTTAGATGCACTATTAGTTCACTTTGGAAATAACTCGAATGGTGATTATAATACTGTCCAGGATAGTATAAATTTATTTTCTTCAGGTGATTCATTCAATGCATACACCTATGAAGATCAGGTAGATGATTATCGCCAGACCCATATCCAATTATTTGCCAATTCTCAGCTGAGTGAGTCGGTTAAGTTGAACCTAACCGGGCATTATACAAAGGGAAGAGGATTCTTCGAACAGTTCAGATTCCAAGATGCATTATCGGATTATTTTCCAGACGACCCTGAGCTCAATCTCCTGGTCAGTAACTTAGTCAGAAGACGATGGTTGGATAATGATTTTATAGGTGGGATAGCTAATATAGAATATCAGCCAAGTTCAGAATTAGTTCTCACCTTAGGGGGCGCATTTAATTCGTATCTCGGTGATCACTTCGGTAATGTTATTAATATAGAAGAGGCTAGTTTGCCTGAGGACGATGAGTACTATAGAAGCGATGCCACTAAAAACGAATTCAATTCTTATTTGAAAATTGATTATCAGCTGACACCGAAACTAGCCGTCTTTGGAGATGCACAGTTTAGGTCTATAGATTATAAGACTGCTGGGTTAGATAGTGACCGATCATTGATTGCAGGTAGAGACTCGGGTATAGATACCAGTTATACTTTTATAAATCCGAAAGTTGGCTTGAGCTTTGACTTAACCCCGCACAGTAAAGTATATGCCTCCTATGCAGCGGCTCAGCGTGAACCTGTACGATCGGATTTCTTAGATGCTATAGGCACTAGAGTACCTAACGCTGAACAATTGCATGACTTCGAGTTTGGATATAAAGCTGTTAAACCTGACCATACTTTTCAGGCTAATTTTTATTACATGCTTTACAATGACCAGCTGGTACTGACTGGTGCGGTGAACGATGTAGGTGCTCCCGTAAGGACAAATGTAGATAACTCAGTCCGCCTTGGAGCGGAGCTATCAGGTAGCCTCCTCATTTATGATTTATTGACCTGGGAGCCAAATGTCACTTTTAGTAGTAATAAGATTTCAGAGTTTGTAGAAGAGATAGGAGACTTCGATAACGGCGGTGTCCAAGAGACTTTGTTTACAGATACCGATATCGCTTTTTCTCCTTCTGTGATTGCAGGCAGCAAATTCACTTACCATATCTTACCTAATTTTGATGCCAGCCTCTTATCCAAATTTGTGGGTCGTCAATTTCTAGATAATACAAGTAATGAAAATAGATCACTGGACCCTTATTTTGTAAATGACTTTCATCTACGATATAAGATAGAAACAGAGTTGGTACAAGAAATTGAATTCAAATTATTAGTGAATAATATTCTCAATACTCGGTATGCTTCTAACGGATATACCTACAGTTACATCTTTGGTGGCTTGATAACAGAGAATTATGTATACCCTCAGGCAGGAACCAATTTCCTTTTGAGTGCAAGTATTATGTTTTAGATTCCAAAATTTATAACCTAATCAACAAAAAAAAAGCCTACTGGAAATTCCCAGTAGGCTTTTTCATTTGTCTCAATTTATATCTAAAAATTATATAAGAATGAGATGTTGTATTCTATTAGGGTATATAAATCACTTGCTTCTACGCCAGCGAAGAAAGGATTATCTATTTGTCGATCATTGACTAATAGCAATGCTTCGAATCCAAATCGCCACTGCCCAAAGCCCTGCACATATCCACCCCCTACCATAGGAAATGTAAAGTTGATTCTGTCTGCATTATCAAATCCTGTGTCAAAAGAATAAAAATTGAATTCTCCTTTTAAATAGAAAGATTCTCCAAGTTTGACTCTGGCATAGGGAAAGAGTGCATAGCTAAAGGAGCTGAAATCATTAGGACCAAAATTATTGACGAATTGATATAGGAATTTTCCTCCTCCTCCAATTGTGACAATGTCTACAGGCTTGTAACCTGCACCTGCCTTCGCTGAAAGCGAAAAACCACCATTAAATCCTAAGGTTCCTACAAAGATGTCATAGGCTATATTGTCCTTGAATGAAGTAGCACTTTCTGTATTACGGTCTCTGTCACTAGTAGTCCGACTTCGTGACGATCTTCTTTGTGAGAAACTTTCACTCACAAAACTGAGCATAAAGAGTCCTATCAGAAATATTATGATATGCTTCCTTTCCATATTCTTAACTTTTAATGTCCTTAAATCTGAGATAAACAGATTAATAAATTATAATAAACCACAATATATTACAATTAAGTCTTTAGCACCTCACAAAAAATCCCAACTTGCAAAAAATAGGTGCTTGCTAGACAGGCGCTTGCGATAATACAATAATAACCTATATAGCCTAGGCCTCTAACCTAAAATCGCACATATTTTGCAATACATGATATTAATTATTAATGTATAAAATATTGATTATCATTTGCACTCATCCCCAAAATCCGTCTTTAACAGCACAATGTATAGATAGGTTCATCTACAGACTTAGAAACAAATGTTATTTCTATATTTTCGGGGAATGCAAAATTACTAACCCGAGCTAATCTCAGATACATACAGACGGAGGATCTCTAACGGTAGATGATCAGCCTTTGTTACCTAATGACCCGGCCGCTGGCTGGAATGGAAGATGGGGTAATACTGGAGGCC
>CAZIMH010000137.1:0-7778 GCA_964540155.1 uncultured Saprospiraceae bacterium | reverse complement strand
TGAACTGCATACCCATTCCTTTGGTGAATTTTTTATCTTCTTCTGCCCAGGCATCCAGGTCAGCTACAGACTTTTCTCCTTTGGCTATCTCGTTCAATAAGTGATGCGCACTCCAAGCATAAGTCATCTGGAAGTTGCTAGAATTCCGAAGCACAGGAATTTCCGCTTCAGCCAACATAAAAAGTTCTTTATCGACCTCAGAACAGGCCGCTGTGAAGTCATCCCAAAAAGAATCAGGAACACTATGTGCCACATCTTCTCTGTACCCATCAATGTCATGCTCATTGATCCAAAATAATTTATCCTTGATCATCTCGGTTCTCATTTCCATATTGTCATGATTAAGATCAGCGACATCAGTCCAACCCCAAGACTTACCTGTAGAAGGATCTATCGGGTCTATGATATTTCCATTTTCATCTTGGGTATACCACTCGGGATGCTCCTTGATCCAGGTATGATCCCAGCCAGTATGATTAGGCACCCAGTCCAATATGATGTGCATACCCTGTGCATGGATAGCTGCGACGAGGTTATCAAAATCTTGCATCGTCCCAAACTCAGGATTGACGGCTTTGTAATCAGAGACTGCATAGTAAGAGCCTAAAGTGCCTTTGCGCTTCGTCTTACTTATCGGATATATCGGCATGAACCACAAGATATCTACACCCATTTTTTTGAGTCGAGGGAGATGAGACTGAAAAGCAGCGAAAGTGCCTTCAGGCGTATATTGTCTGACATTTACTTCATAGATGTTAGCGTTCACCACCCAACTAGGGAGATCACCATTCTGTTGACTGAAGGTTTTTGTATCCGACTTTTCTGTCGGGGCAGGCTTATTCTTACATGCCAATAGGAGTAATGAACTGACAGATATGAGATAGATAATTTTTTTCACAATAGTAATTCTGTTTTATTAAATCAAAATATTTAGCTGGACCAATTTCTCACTATAGCTTTTTATATATCCTAGCTTCCCAAGGTAAGAGTATGCTGGGAATGTCATTGTCCAAATTTTGCACATCCAAGGTATATCCAGCTAGATTCATTTCTAACGGTTGGTGCTCTCCAGTATGATTCAGCGTGATGACAAATGTATCTTCAGCCTCACGCTTGTATATATAGAGACTATCAGAATCTGGATTCAGCTCCTCATACGTTCCATAAGTAAGCGTCTTATACTTCTTTCTGTACGCTAGCAATTCCTTATAGAAATCATAGATAGAGTCAGAACTGTTCTTATCCTGAACCACATTGATGGACTTATAATTAGGATTGACATTAATCCATGGCGTCCCTGTCGTAAAGCCCGCATGTGCTGTATCATCCCATTGGATTGGTGTACGAACATTATCTCTACCCTGATCATGTACAAGCTTCAGATAATCCTGTGCAGAAACACCCCTTTCTAAGTATTCTTTCTGGACATTAAATATCTCTATATCTCTATAGTCATCTATAGACTCAAAATGAACATTCGTCATCCCGATTTCTGACCCCTGATAGATGCATGGGGTACCTCGTAAGGTTAATATTAATGTCGCTAATAACTTCGAACTTTCTACCCGGAAGGTCTTATCATTTCCAAATCTGGATACCATCCTCGGAAAATCATGATTATCCAGAAAGACACTAATCCATCCCGCGTCTCCTATGGCATTATCCCACTTAAGTATTATATCCTTAATATCTCTCCATGAGAAAGGTACTGGATCAAACTTACCGAGAGGTCCATGACCTAAAAACATGTGCTCTAGATGGAATACAAAATCCATTTCCTTTCTGTCTTCACCTATATATAGGAGACAATTGTGTGGCTTGATTCCAGGACCCTCACCTACCGTCATCACATCATAATTTTTTATGACTCTCTCATACATACTGTTTATAAACTCATGTACACGAGGACCATTGGCATAGACCTCTTCTATCACTCGATTAAAATCATCAATGTCTGTATCTGCAAAGTCTAGTTTTTTAGATATACATGGAATCACATCCATTCGAAATCCATCTATGCCTTTGTCTAACCAATACTTGATGATTTCATAAATCTCCTCACGCAGTGCTTCACTCTCCCAGTTGAGGTCCGGCTGTTTTTTTGTAAATAAATGCAGATAGTATTGTCCTGTCGTCTCATCAAGTTCCCAGGCACTGCCCCCAAATATTGAATTCCAATTATTTGGAGGTCCACCATTCTTTCCATCCTTCCAAAAATAATAATCTCTATGAGGGTTATCCTTAGACAATCTTGACTTCTGAAACCACTCATGTTCATCTGAGCTATGATTAAGTACAAGATCCATAATCAGTCTCATACCTCTGCTATGAATTTCATCTAGCATCAGGTCAAAATCTGCCATTGTTCCAAACTCAGGATGGATATCATAGTAATCACTTATATCGTATCCGTTGTCATCATTTGGAGATTGGTATATTGGACACAACCAAATGATATCAATACCCATCTCCTGAAGGTGGTCTAGCCTAGATATGATACCTTGGATATCACCTATGCCATCCCCGTTACTATCTTGGAAACTTCTTGGATAAATTTGGTATATCACTTCTTCTTTCCACCACTTTCTCGTGACTGCCATATTTATTAGGATTCAATTATTATAATAGAATACGACCAAATATAAATCATTGCATGGGAAAATTCTAAGGGGTGCTTCTTTTAGCATCTACTTCACTATACACTTTGTCATACTCAGGGTGGATTGTCCCCATCAGCCTATCCCAAAAAAGAAAATAAAGGCCATAATTTCCTTCGAAATATTTGTGGTGCATATTATGATTGACCGAAGTATTCAGCCATTTGCCTATCGGGTGGGTGTTGAAATTTTTGGGGAATAATTCATAGCCTAAATGGCCATACACATTATATACAATCATAAATAATAAAAACACCATCAGAGCAGTAGGATGGAAAGGAATCAAAAATGCAATAGGAAATATAATGGACGCTTCTACTACCCCTTCCAAAGGATGAAAAGCGTAAGAGGCCCAGGGGGATGGATTCGTGGATTTGTGATGGACCAAATGAAATACTTTGAAAAGTTTGGGGTGATGCATGGCCCTATGTGTCCAGTAAAAGTAGGTATCATGCAAGAGAATCATTAAGCCAATACTAGACCACCACCACAACCAACCATACTCAGATATATCCTGATAACGCCGTGTATATTCTCTCAGTGGTGAGGCAAATACAAGCATCGCTATTCCAGTAAAAATCACAAGTGTGATTAGAGAGTATATAATTTCTCGTCTGTAGTCGCTATTTGCAGGAAACTTTAATTGTATTTTTTTATGCTTCCATTTGTTCTTTAGTAAAATATAGAAGAATAAAAAAGCGAGGCCCGACGCTATGAAGTAGCGCAAAAAATTAACTATAGCAATCTTCTGCAAAAGTTCTATTACAGTGGTTTGACTCCCCATTTAAAGCGATTAGGCAATTTTTTAAGAAATAGTATTTGTAAATTTATATAAGTTCACCAACTTAAAATTGATACAAGTAGACAAATGGGAAAATTAAAGTATGTCGCTTCTTACCTTATTCCCCTACTGGCTATCCTAACCTTTTATGTTACCGGCCTATATGCCTACATGGGACTCATATTTTTATATATAGCGATTCCAATCATAGAGTATTTAATTCCCCCTAATGCTTACAATCTTGAACGAGCAGAAAAAGAACTGGCCAAAGAAGATATAGGTTTTGATATGGTATTGTATGTCTTAGTCATTCTTCAGCTCGTAGTTATTTATCTCTTCTGCATAAAGATTAATGATGCTACCTTGGCGCTATCAGATATCATAGCAAGGACAGCTATGTTGGGAACAGTGTTAGGTTCTATCGGGATTAACGTCGGTCATGAATTAGGACATAAAACCAATCACTTTATCAAGCAGGTCTTTGCACAAATTATATTAACAACCTCTTTTCAGAATCACTTTATTACCTACCATAATGGTGGTCACCACAAAGACGTCGGTACACCCAAGGATTTATCTTCAGCTAAGGAAGGAGATAACTTCTACTTATTTGCCGTGCGGTCACAAATCGGTGGTTATTTCAAAACGTGGGGTTTAGAAAGTGCCAAGCTAAAAGCATTGGGTAAAAATCCCCTGTTCAATCCTATGATTATCTATACTCTACTTCCAATGATACTGACAGGAGGGATATTTTATTTTGCGGGACAGCTCGCCGCTGTTTGTTATGTCATTGCGGCTGGGTATGGCATTTCTATTCTCGAATCTCAGAATTATTATTCTCATTATGGTTTGCGTCGCAAGCAATTAGACAATGGCAGATACGAAAGAGTCAAGCCGCACCATAGTTGGAATTCAGACCATATTCTTGGACGCATTATGTTGTTCGAACTGACGAGACATTCCGACCATCATCACATGGGCGCTAAAGAATTCCAGATTCTTGATTCTAAATCTGATAGTCCTAAGTTGCCCTTTGGCTATCCAGCCATGCAGCTGTTGGCCTACTTCCCATTTTTATTCAAGCCAATTATGCGGAAACATCTCAGACCTTATCAGATAGAATAAGTCCATAACTCTTTATAGAATATAACATAGGTTGATTTGAGCAGTATATCTATATTTGTCCCAGTTTGTAGATTTTAAATCAGAACAATTATGAAATATTACATTAGTCTATTCTTATTTATCAGTATTAATTCCTTGATCGCTCAGGAGTTTACTTGTTTAGAAAATCCAGACACCCCTTCATTTAGCGAATGGACTATTGGGGAATTTAATGGTGATGGTCAACTTGATTTCCTCACAACCTCAGCCAACGCAAGCAATACTTATTATGTGACCCAAGGAACGGACATCTTTAACTCACTTGAATTTGTTGAATTCAGTTCAGGTATTTTTCTAGAGGATTTTGTTCAGCTTGATTTTGACCTAGACGGAGATACAGATTTACTATCATCAGCTTTTAGAGAAGAAAGAAGTTTTCTTTGGTTGAATGATGGCCAAGGAAATTTTACAGAAGGAGATTCTATTTCTATAGATTACAATTCAGGAGATACTGCGGATATAAATGGAGATGGCGTAGAGGAATTGATATTGGCTTTTGACGAAACCATAGAGATCTATGATTTGACAACCTCTAGTAAAATCACTCTAGAAAATAATGCCTTTGTAAATGGAAGGATATCAGCTGCAGTTGGTGTCGATTACAATAATGATGGATTAACCGATATCGTAGCCTCTCATATTAGTGATGAATTAGTAGCTTATGAACAAGATATGGATGGCAACTTCGAACAGGTACTTGTCCATGAGGCTAGCTTTCTACAATTTGATTTAGATGTCGCAGATTTGAATCAAGATGGTGTCCAGGATTTTATTAGCTATAGCTCTATCTCTGGTAGTGCCGTTATAGTATACAGTCAGCCAAATGGTGAATATGACGATGTTCGTCTAGATCAAGATGGCTTTGGTACAGGTTTCCAAATTACTGATTTCGACTTAGATGGTATCCCAGAAATATTTGTTGTCGAAGGTTCTAATTTCGATAAGCAAGTTAGCTTATACCAACTTGATAGAGACACCTTCATCCAAACTATACTTTTTGAGCCAGAAGGTACTAATATTAGCATAAATCCAGGTGGGTTGGAAGACTTGGACGATGATGGAGATTTGGATTTGTATTTACTAGAAGATGGCCTATTCAGTAATAGATTGCTTTTTTGCTTACAAGGAGAGGTCATACTAGTAGATGAGGATGGCGATGGATTTACTAATGACGTCGACTGTGATGATACTAACCCAGATGTAAATCCGGATGCAAGTGAGGTGTGTGACGACATAGACAATAATTGTGACGGCAGGAACAATGAGAATCAGACTTTTTTAAGCTGGTGGGTGGATGCTGATGGTGATGGATTTGGTGGTGGCCCAGTAGATTCCACTATAGTAGACTGTCGACGACCAGATGGTTATGTCCAAAATAATGATGACTGTGATGACATTAATCCTAACATCAATCCTGATGCAGATGAAATACCTAACAATGGGATAGACGAAGATTGTGATGGGATGGATTTAATTACTTCCAGCACCTATGAGTTATCAGGCGCTTCTTTACAAATCTATCCTAACCCATCTATAGATAAGGTAGTTATAGATTTCAGCTCTGACATGGATTTTAAATCAATCCTATACAATCTAAATGGGCAGATTATAAGAGAGGATATTAATACGCATCAATTAAATGTATCAGAATTAGAATCAGGTATTTATTTACTGTTTGTTTCAGATTCGAATTCTGGAGGCCATATCGTACATAGATTTTTCAAATCATAATTGCTAGTAATAAATAAAAAATGCGCATCCATCAGGATGCGCATTTTTTTTCGAAATACATTATTCTTATTCCGAATATTTATTGATTAATCTTACCATTAAATCATTTAGGAATTCTACCTCAAAATCTCCAACAGAGGCTTCTATATGGTTATTGCCTATACCGCTGTCATTAGTGATAAATACATAAGTTCCATTAGTAAGGACACTAAAAAAGCGCATGAGAAATTCTGTGTTTTTATCTATACCGCTGGCTGTTATAGGGATAAGCTTAATACCCTTATGAGCAGCCTGTTGGATGGATTCTTGTAATTCTAAAATCACTTGCATATTATGATGTGGTGGTGCATCTAAGAGTAAAAAGGCAATTCTTGTTCTTGCGTTTTCAGACCAGTCGAGATCATCAATAGCCGTTTCCAATCCACTATGAACCGCCTCTGGAAAGTCTCCACCACCCTCTGCCATCTGGTCTTCTATAAAGCCTACCGTACGATTAAGATCAGATGTAAAATCTGATTGTCTCACCACATACGCATCGCCCTCGTCTCTATAAAAAACACTTGAGGTCTGTATCTGCAAAGAACTATTCTCCTGTTGTACCTTGGATATGACATCTTGCAAATCTTCCTTAAGAAACTCTAATTCATCGCCCATGGAACCCGTAGCATCTACTATAAAACTAAGATCAACTCGCGTACTTCCCAGTCCTGAATCATCTGTAACAATCTCATTGATGCCATCTTCAAAATAACTTAGGTCTATATTTCTTTCATTTATAATGAGTGAATACTCAGATAAATCTCCAGTCAGGCCTTCCTCAAATGGCCTAACCCACAATTCTGCTTTTCCAAAGTTATCTGTTCTTGCAGACCATACCGTCGTATTACCTCCATCTACTAATCTAAGCGCTTTATCTACTGCAGGACCAAAGTTGCCAGATACACTCACAGAAATTCTTCTGGACGGATAGAAATCCCAATATCCAGGTTTATCTGAATGCTCTCCCTGACTAATTATATCTGTCCAGAAATTCCAATTATCCAAATCGTTCCACTCGCCAGCTGTGATCAATCCAGCTTCTTCACTACTCTGATTAGGATCTGCTTCTCCTGACCCTGAAGAAGCACTTGAGGCATCAGCAAATAAGTCATTTTCACTTTCTCTTAAAGAATCATCTACATCGGAACAACCGATTATTAATATAGATGACAGAATAAAAATGGCTTGATATAACTTACTCATTATAATAAGATTTGAATGTCAATAGAAGTTAAATAGGAATTCCTATTTCATTTACATCACTATAGACAGAGGAACCTTAAGGAAGTGTTGGGAATTGATAAAAATTATATGGCTATTGGTTTTTGAGTACCTAGTTTGACCCATCCCAACCTTCCCTTAAAAGGGAAGGAGTAAAGTCCCCTTTTAAGGGGATTTAGGGGTCA
>CAZIMH010000136.1:0-7863 GCA_964540155.1 uncultured Saprospiraceae bacterium | reverse complement strand
ACAAAGAAAGGATGTTTAAGGTCAATTTAAAATTCGTATGGATACTTATGTCTCTGTGTACGGCATTATCTGTATCCGCCCAAGAAATTTGCAACAATGGCATAGATGATGATGGCGATGGCATCATTGATTTTGATGACGGAGAATGCGAATGCGCTAGTACTGTCGAATGCACAAATGTTGTTCCTCTCACGGAAGTTACAGGTAATCCTTGTAGAAGGGTAGATCTGATTCTAGAGGTCCCAGGGGCAACCTCTTATCAGTGGTTCAAAAATGGTGTCGCGCTCGAGAATGAAACTGATTCAGAAATTGAAATTCATAAGTTTTTTCCTTTAGGGGATGGTTGCTATCAAGTTGTAGTAGAGACGCCTACGGGATGTGTTGCCTCAGAACCATATAAAGTACAGGCAGAAGAGTTTTTCGAAGATTTAGGAGATCTTAATATCTGCGAAGGCGATACAATCATTATCGGTGGATTCGAATTCTTCACAGAGGGTAAACAACAATTCAAAACGAGTACAAGTGAAGGTTGTGACAGTTTGGTATGTCTTAATATTGTTTTTGTAGACTTTACCAATAAGGTTGTAGACTTAGACTTGTGTGAAGGCGCGACCTTCGTCAGTGAATGTGGAAGTATTACGACCACGACCGATCTGATGCTGATAGATACTATCAGAGCAGTAGCCGGGTGTGATAGTATTATCACCTCATACGATATTAGATTTTCATCGCTGGAAACGCAGTTTCTCGAAAATTCAATTTGCTTTGGTGATACACTTTTCTTTCGGGGTGCCGTTCTAACAGAAACAGGCACACATACAGTTATGAGCCAAGATCCAGTGTTTGGGTGTGATTCTACCTTTGTGATTGACCTGGATGTAAAATCAGAAATAAGAACTGATTTGCCAGCATCTATATGCCAAGGTCGTGTGTTCGAGCTGGAAGATCTCAGTGTGTCCGAGGCGGGTAGTTATGATATTATGTACGAGAGTGCGGAAGGATGTGATAGTATAGTAACTGTCATTCTAGAGGTGGACCCTCCTATTGCTGAAACAATTGAAGGCACTTTTTGTAGAGGACAAATATTCGAAAGAGGAGATTTCTCTACAGACCTTGCAGGAACTTTTACACATGAGTCTTCTCTAGGTGAATGCGATAGTATAATCACTTTTATTATAGAAGAATCTAATGTAGAAGAAAGAATAGAGGCTATGGAAGTCTGCGAAGGCGGAAGCATTCAGTGGAGAGGAATGACCTTATCTGAGGAAGGTAGATTCGAAGACACAGAAACCAATGCTGGCGAATGTGATGTACTACATGTACTAGAACTAACGCTAACAGCACCAGAGCCAATCGTGGAGCAAGCGTCCATATGCGAGGGACTTGATTTCGAATGGAGGGGTATGACGATTTCTGAACCAGATACATATACGGATATAGTAGAGACGCTTGGTGAGTGTACAGAAATATTTCAACTTGAATTATCAGTTGACCCACCAGATGTAATATCAGAAGATGTAACGATTTGTGCTGGAGAAGTCTTTGAAGATTTTGGAATCAAAGAAGATAGCACTGGAGTATATATGGGATTAGTACAAGTGGCTGGACAATGTGATGAAGTATACGAAGTGACGTTGACAGTATTAGATGAAGTAGTTGGTGATACAACAGCCATGTTGTGTCCTGGGGAAACATTCGAATTATTTGATTTATCTACAACAGAATTGGGATCGCATATTGCGACCACAAATTCAAGCATGGGATGCGATAGTACAATAATGGTTGAATTAACTGCTGGATTTTTGCCAGAGATGACGCGAGTGGAGGAGATTTGTGAAGGTGATGTTTTTATATTCCAAGGTGAAGAGCTTACGGAAGAAAGATTGTATACATTCATAGTAGAAAGTCTAAATGAAGGATGTGACACATCACTTATAATTGATCTTCGATTCAGTTCTGAGATAGAAGTGAATGAAAATGTTTCTATCTGTGAAGGAGAGGTATATGAGCGACATGATCTTGTGTTAACGGAGACTGGGACATTTTCCACGATGTTTGTAGATCCAGATGGTTGTGATAGCTTAATAACTGTCAACCTTATAGTTAACCCAGTTACAGATACTTCTTTAAATGCATTTATTTGCGAGGGAGATAGTTATGAGATAGAAGGAGAGGTCTATACTGAGCCTGGAACATACACTATAGTGACAAACAATTTTGCAGAGTGTGATAGTACGATTAATGTAACATTAGATTTTTATCCTGAAATAGAGCCAATAGAATTCGATGCGGAGATATGTGAAGGAGAGGTATATATTTTTGAGGATATAGAGGCAGATACTTCTGGAACCTATATGACAAGTGTGCCTTCATTTACTACAGGATGTGATAGTACGATAATAATTCATCTAGATGTACTACCACTCAATGAGAGAGAAGAATTCGTAGAGATATGTCCAGGAGATATCGTGACATTCTTTGGAAATGAATTGACAGAGACTGGTGTCTATACAGAAAGATTCTCTAATGTGTTCGGATGCGATAGTGTCGTCACTTTAGTATTAGATTTCGATTCTGAGTTAGGAGACTTCCAGTTAGAGGAGCAAGTATCACTCACAATAGGAGAAGAATTAATTATAGAGCCAACAGATGTAGATGAGAATTTTGTATCATTTCACTGGTTCAATGAAGCTGGCGATATCGTCAGTACAAGCAGAGAACTAGATGGGTTCACACCTTTGGAAGACACATTCTTTGAACTGGAAGCGGTTTCAGTAAACGGCTGCGAAGTGGTCAAGAGAGTCAGAGTAGACGTCGAACTAATCGTAGATATCTATGTGCCTAATGTCATAAGATTAGGTGAAGATGATGCTGACGCTTTATTTACAGTAGGGGCTAACGCTTCAGTAGTAGGAATACAAGAATTAAGAATATTAGATAGATGGGGAGAAACAGTCTTTGTGGATTCTCATGAAGGCAACTTAGACTCTTACCTTGGTTGGAATGGAAGATTCAGAGGTAAAGAAGTTCAGCCTGCCGTCTTTGCATATTTTATAATTTTCGAAATAATAGATGGGACGACTGTTAATAAAAAAGGTAGTCTCACCGTATTGAAATAGAATACGGATAAAAATATAGTCCCAAAAAAACAAGTACACTTTTTCTTTGTGCCCTAAGAGAGTCATCTTAACTCTCTTAGGGCTTTTTTTATTGGATATGGTCTCCAAGATTTTTTAAACATCAGGCAGCAGAAACCAAGAAATCTATATCAATTATATAAGGATACTTGCTATGTATCCTTATTCAGTTAGACGTCTTGGAGAACTCTGCTTTTCTTAGCGGGTTCTCCATTAAGACCATATGTCCTTCATACTTCCTTTCAGATTCAACAAAATAGACGGAATCTCCTTATTCACGGACCAAGAATTTAATAATCATGTAATTAAACATTACATTTTATTGTAATATGTTATATCTTTAGCTATTATTTTATCTCCACTCATTGAGATAACAAGGAGATTGAACTTATAACACCGCGAAAAATGGGTAGACTACCAAAAATCATAATTATGATTGCAGCGATGACTGCGATTTTTCTTTGGATGAGTACTGCATTCAATTCTTGTGGAGACAAGGATGACATACTGAATGATACTACTGAAACCATCGATGAGATTATCGATGACACGGATGAGTTTGTAGATGAAATAAGTGAAGATATCTTCTCAGATGATACAGAAGAATATGTTGATTCTGATTTTGTGAGTGGGGATGAAGCGACAGATATAGATTTCACCTCGTCAGACGATTCAGATGATAGATATACTTCTACACCGTCATATACAAGTACTGGTTCTGGTGATTATATGGTTATCGCAGGTAATTATCTTGTGGAGTCGAATGCAAATGGTATGGCACGAAAGCTCAATAATTTGGGATATCCAAGTGCAGAGATTGGCATCTTTGACAGATCACAATATCATACAGTCATCGCCTCCAGACATGATTCCTACAGTGCAGCACTAGAAGTGTCTAATGCAATCAATAGACAAGGCATCGAATGTTATGTCAAGAAGAGACAGTATTAGTCTTTATTATTGCCTCTGATATAAAATCATCTTGACACCCTTAGATTCTAGATGATGCACTTTTTTCCAGCTAGAACGTAGTTCATCTATTTCTCTATCAGTGAAGTCATTCATAATATTGCTGTATAGGATATACTTATCCGTACTCAAATCATAATTAGCATATCCTGGATAGGTAGACGCTGGATCTAGGAACTGACGCTTTCCTCTCACTGGGTAAGCTGTCCCGATGGGAGAATTAATCTCAGAATTATTTACAATATAATTATGCATGTCTTCTTCCAGCTGGTAGAAGGGCCAATGCGCCGCTGTGGAGTCCCATCCCTGTGCTATTTTATCTGGATATATAATAAAGTTGCCTAAGCCCATCACGCCTATCAGACCCAAAACGAGTATGAGATTTTTTTGTCGCGTTAAGTGTAGCATCCATAACAGACTGATAAGCTGTATCGGCAGATAGTACCTGTGATTAATAAGTCCTGAAAAGGGCACTGTAATAATACCAAGCCCTACGATGAGGATAATGAGTAAAATATGAAGAGAAAAATGAGGGCGCTTGAAATTCTTAATAAAAAAGAGAATAGCCATATAGATGGTAACCATACCAAAGTCCAATAAACGCCACACATATAAACCCGTCTGATAGATTAGATCTTTGCCAGTTACAATATTAAACGAAGATGACCAAGGCGAATCGCTATGAAACCCTATCCATTTTGTTTGCCATACATGCCATAATTGGAACGATGAAAACAGGAGGATGGCAGGCAAGAAAAATGGCAATATTTCTCTCAGTCTAATATGAATTTTATTCTGATGCTTATTACTACACAACAGGCAATACAACCCAAGCAGAAAGAGTACAATCATGCCCCGTACGCTTATAAGTGAGAGGAGGATACTTCCAGCGACTAAGTGCTTCTTATTATTGCTCATTATGCCAAATAAACTGGCTAGAAATCCGGTAACCAAAATGATATCTGGAGATACTAATACAGAATGTCCCAGATATAAAGGGCACATAATCATGGCAAGGATATAAGTCCAGAATCTTTCCTTTAGAATAAGCTTGCCCACCCCATAGGCATAGCCTACATTCAGAATTAAGAAAGGCAGCATAGCAAAATGTGCTACAGATAACGACCTGCCAAGTAGACGATATACCCCAGCAAGATAAATCCCAAAAGTAGGGGGGTGCCCACTATCCAAATGTTCAGGCAAGAGTCCTGATAGCAGCCCTTCACTATAATACCAGTTGCCATGTCTACCCGCAAACTGCACCGTATCCCAGAAGAAAATGTGGTTGCTGGCCCAATATGTAAGCATTGCCATTAGGAAAGAAAATCCTGCCAATATGTATCTGTCCTTCACTATCAACAATATTATGAAACCTCTCAGTAGAAAACGGCATTCTGCGTTAAAGTCCTCTTAACATACGATAAAATTCGTATTAAACCTTGTTAATACGTACGCTTTCGTATATCTTGAATTAATTAGAATAAGTGAAGTATGACAAATAAGAAGTTTTATCCGACTGAAGCCGAACTGGAAGTACTACAAGTACTTTGGGCAGAAGGTCCTTCATCAGTAAGATTGGTTAATAATATACTCAATGAGTCAAGAGATGTGGGATATACGACCACGCTTAAGATAATGCAGATCATGACCGAAAAGGGGTTAGTTACTAGAGATACCACCAATAGAACACATATCTATCATTCAGCTGTAGCAGAAAGTGATACACAGAATAGCCTATTGAGTAATTTTATTCAGAAAGCATATAAGGGTTCTGCCATGCGATTAGTAATCCAAGCACTGGGCCAGCAAAAAGCGACGCCAGAAGAACTGAATGAGCTCAAACAACTGATAGAGAATATGGACAATCCGGATTCAAACCAATAATTCCATGATGCAATCATTACTCCACTCAGATTTTTCCACTGCACTAGCATGGACACTACTTCATTCATTATGGCAGGTCACCTTCATTGTTATGCTCCTCATGTTGGTTTTGCGGCTACTGCGTCATCGTTCTGCGCAATTGAAATATCTAATTTCATTGAGTGCATTGGGCCAAGCCTTGGTGTTGGCATTGGTCACATTTAGTATCTATTATATTAAGCATGAAAGCAGTAGCGAAGTAGCAGTATCTCCAGGACAGATGATTCCTCTGGATATTGGAATTGTAGGCACAGCAAATAAGATAGAATGGATTACTGAATTATTAAGGAACTATACGCCACATATAGTTGCCGTCTGGGCAATCGGCTCTTTATTATTTCTATTAAAATTTATAGCCGGTTATACATATGTGTTGCATATGGCCAATACGGCCAAGGAAGAAGTAAAGTCTGTCGTAAAGAAAGTCAATAAGCTTAGAAAGAAGTTTGATATATCTCGTAAAGTGAGCATCAAATGCAGTACAGCCATTAGGACACCTATGGTATTGGGTATAATAAAACCGGTCATCTTGTTTCCTGTAGGAATGGTGAATCAGCTGACCCCTCAAGAGCTAGAGGCGGTACTCTCTCATGAGTTGGCTCATATAAGACAACATGATTTTGTGATTAATATCATCCAGTCTATCATTGAGTCCATATTTTATTATCACCCTGGTATCTGGATGATTTCGCGTATCATTCATGAAGAAAGAGAAGCGTGCTGTGATGACTTAGCGGTACAAGCTACTGGGCATAAAATTTCGTATGCTAAGACCCTGATAAAGCTACAGGAGCTCCAACAACAGCAAGCGATTGCACCAGCCCTTGGACTTACAGGCAAGTACAAACCGTTCTCTAATCGCATCAAGCGCTTGCTCAATTTGCCCTTGCAGCTACCCAGAATAAGGGAACGGGTTGTCTCTATGATGGTCCTTTGCTTAGTGATGATTTCAGTAATAGGACAGGGAAGCTCGTCTAATGCCATAGAGATAGGTGACTTGGATGTGTATATCATAGATGATTGTCCAGCTAATGAATCAGAGATAAAGTACTATCTAGATACGATACCTGACCGCAATAGTTTTCATATAAAAAAGCGATCACTAGATAAAGAAGTAGAGCTACACATGGAAGAAGGTATGGTAAAATCTCTTAAGGTAGATGGAGAAGAGTTTAATCACCTCGATAGAAATGCAATACAGAATATCATAGAAGAATTGCAGCCGACGAAGAAGGAGAACCTCATCACCGTGTTTCCAGATTGTGGGGAAGGTTTTGGCAAGGTCTACTATGTTGATTCCAACAGGCAAGCGATTAATCTAGATAACTATTTTGCGTTAGATTTAATTGGCCAAGAGAATCATGATTTGTTACAAGAGTTAGAATCACTTAAAGGCAATGAATTTGATACACAGTACTTGGATACAATTCAGAAGGGCATACAGTTGCTAGATTGGACTAAAATCCAACAAAATCCAAAAATTCAAATTGATTCTATTTTTGATTTATTTCCACAGCAGTGGAGTATGTCCCCAGTAAAAGAAACGCTGTTAGAGTATTAGAACACCGTTGGTCCCAACCTTACCCTCTAACTCCACCCATTCGACGTAGCTCAGGGCGGGCTATTCGACTTCGCTCAGTGCAGGCTCTAGTGGGAGAACCACCAGACTCATTGTCAGAATCAGGATTTCCAGGATGCGAGGATTTTCAGGATGATTATAACCAAAACGGTCAACCTATATTAGGCATCGTCTATGGTCTAGCCATAAACCCTAAACCTAAACCGTCCGTGCACCGTTGCCCCCGAAATTGCCAACCCTGCCCTCTAACTCCAC
>CAZIMH010000135.1:0-7880 GCA_964540155.1 uncultured Saprospiraceae bacterium | reverse complement strand
ATCTCTACTCATTCCACAGGAAGAACAGGCTACGCCAAATTGACTTTGAAATGGACATTTTATAAGTCCCGCTGTAAATCCCCAAAATAATAGCATCAATACTCCGCAAAGTACTGCTGCAATTGTAATATTTACTTTTTGATAAGTTGAACTCACCAAGTTACATTTAATCTCCATGAAGTAAGGCTTTCAAATGAGAACAAACAAGCACTTGCTCTGACTTGACTTCCAAATTTTCACTTTCTATTTCCATTTCCTTATTTAGAATATCCATTTTTGCTTTGAAGGTTGAATCTTGTTCACATTTCAACTCACTTGCCTTTGATTTAATTTTAACAAGAAGTGTGGTCGTTTTTAGAACACTAGTAAGATCACTAACATCAGCATCATCACCTTTGGCGCTGATAGCATTCATTTCTTTTACTGCTTTGTCCATCTCTTCTAGAACCTCTTCACAGGTGGAAGCTTCGAAAGGTTCGCCAGATCCAGCTTTAGCGATAAGCGTACCCCAAGCTAATGCTACCAGAATAGCTATGGCAGAAAGTACCATACCCGCAACACCCATAGAAGTCGGTCCGCCTGAATCTTTAGCCGATCTATAACCGATTAAACTTAATATGAAACCCACAAGGGCAAGTATCCCACCAAGCATTCCTATACAAGGAATAAATGAAAATAACAAGGATATGATTCCTATTACCATACCTCCAATAGAGAGGCCGTTCGTACTATTTTGCATATAGATATAATTTGTGTAATATTTACTTCAATATTTCAATCTAATATAATGATTTTAGACTAATGACTTGGGATTATGAGAACCAGAATTCAGACAAGTAAACACTTAATATTGCTTAATCAGAGTAGTTAGGATACCGATATTTAAATTCAAAGTGACAGCAAAAAATGAAACGAACAATAAAACTTCTATACTTACTTTCTATTGCAAGTCTCATCTCTTGCAGTACTAATAATTTAATGAAATACTACTACCCCACTCTAGATACGTCGACATCCAAAGTCTACAAGTACATAAATTCTGCAGATAGTACGCTGAATGAATACTGGAAGGTTACCTATAATCATAAAGACAAAAAACTAACTACAGAATCGTTCAGATCTGACCTAACCCTATACAATAAGTTCGAAGAGGAAATAGTAATGAACAGTGCAGAATTATCCAGATACACTGATTATAAGAATGGCAAAGAAATATATTCTACAGTCAACAAGACAGCGGTTTATAGCGATAACAATAAAACTGAATACTCCTATTCAGTAGCTTACACAAATAAATGGGGTAGATTCAATTTCGAAAAAGTAAGACGTTTTGAAGCATTGGAAAATATAACCATCAAGGGTATAACATACAAGACAGCCAAGTTTAAAGACAAGTATTTCACGAAAGCTATCGATCAAAATGTTGAATACGATTTCAACCAAACAACCTATTATGCTAAGGATATTGGAATGGTGAAATATGAAAGATTTATTCCAACAGGAGAAGTTAGAATTTTGGAGCTCGACTCTATCATTTCCGTAGAGGCCTTTGATGAGAGAAGGATGAAGGTTGGTAGATGATAGAATGACATATCTATAGAGGTGCATCTTCAGTGTACTCTGACCGGGATTCTTAGGTTTCAGTTGTTCTCTCCACAAGGTCGAAAAGAAAAGAATACTAAAATGAATTACTCCTAATCTTCTTTCATGTCGACCTTGCGGAGACATCTTTTAACGCTGAATATTTTCTTTCATTTTTAATGGTTCTCTCCACAAGTTCGAAAAGAAAAGAATACTAAAATGAATTACTCCTAATCTTTTTTCATGTCGACCTTGCGGAGACATCTTTTAATGCTGAACAATTCCCTTAAAAATATTCACTCATCAGAAGGCTAGGGAATTAGAGGCGTTGCTGGTAGAATACGAATATCGTGGCTACAGAGTGTTTACAATACAACCAATAGTAACGCCTGTTCAAACGTCATTGGGCCCAAGTTCAAAAACTGATGGATTAATGGTAGTTTTTGAAAAAGAAACAGCTTAGCTCTTGAAATGCCTCTCTATTTCAAATCATCGGCTACTCTTTAAATACCTTCTCTTGCTGATCTATACTTTCGCCGTGTATGGCATTAATAAACTTAAGTATAAAAGTTTCACTCAGTCCAAACTTGGCCGCCTGTGATTTGCCTTTTTCTATTATTTCATTCCACCGACGCTGCTGCAGGATGGTCATGTTATTCTTTTTCTTGTAGGCACCTATATCACGTACGACTTTCATTCTATTAGAAAGCAAATTAATTAGTTCTTCATCTATGTTATTTATTTCTTGTCTTAGCGCTTCTATTTCACTCTGCAGTGTAAGCTCATCTTCATAGTCTTCACGGAAGACCATTTCAGTAATCATACGACCGAGTACTTCCGGTGTTATCTGCTGCTTCGCATCAGACCAGGCATTGTCTGGATCTATGTGTGACTCTATCATCAGACCATCAAAATCCAAATCCATTGCTTTCTGAGCTACATCTTGGAGGATATCCCGGCGGCCACAGATGTGGCTAGGGTCATTGATTAAGGGTACCTCTGGCATGCGTCTTTTGAAGTCCAATGCAATCTGCCACTGAGGACGATTTCTATAATAGGTCTCCCCTAAATTAGAGAACCCCCTATGGATAGCGCCTAGCTCTTTAATCCCTACTGCTGCTAATCTTTCCATGCCTCCTATCCACAATGCCAAATCTGGGTTAATAGGATTCTTAACAAGGACAGGGATGTCAATGCCTCGTAGCGCCTCAGCGATTTCCTGAACTGCAAAAGGATTGGCCGTCGTGCGGGCGCCTATCCATAAGATATCAATACCACTGCTCATACATTGCTCTACATGCACTGCCTTAGCCACCTCTACAGTAAGTGGCAAGCCTGTTTCTTCCTTAGCCTTCTGCAACCACGGCAAGCCTTTAGGTCCCACCCCTTCAAACGAACCTGGTCGCGTACGTGGCTTCCATATCCCTGCTCTCAATATGTCTACCTTATTGGATGCCTTCAGTCGCCTGGCAGTTTCCAGCACCTGCGCCTCTGTCTCAGCACTACACGGCCCTGCGATCACAATAGGCCGCTTATCTTTTGTCAACCAACTTGATGCGTCAATCATTGATTATTTTTGTTGTTATTGTTGCTATTCTCTTCCATTCATCATAAGCCATAAACCATATACCACAAACCATATACCCTAGACTCTTCCGTCCACAAGTTAGGCTTGATCCAAATAAAATGTAACAAATAGAGCCATTATATACTGAGTCACCAAAGCAATGTGGTCACAGAGGACATAGACAACTTTTGGCAGGCTTTTGACTTGATTAAAAAAGAATCAGACAGTCTCCTGCAAGTACAACTCATTGACTCACTATACATCCAAAAGGGCTCAATCGGATTGGAGAAAATCATGGATGTTCGAGAGTACTCGGCTGGTGAATATGTTAGCTTTATTAATAATTATCCTAATTTTTTTGAATCAATTAGGTCTAATACTCTGAGGTCAAAACTACTGTTTTTAACGCCATTTAAAACCTCCTTAGCTAAAATGGCTGGCCATCCAATCAACTACACATATACCCTAGACCATAAGCCATATACCCTAATCCTTATTCCCCTATTCCGTTACAACGTGTACCAAAGCCCTAAACCATAGACCGTACACCCTAAACCGTATTCCCTAAAAAAGAAAAGACGCTGAACCTTGTCCAACGCCTTCTTCTTTTTCTTTCTTTTTCTTAAGTGACATTAATTATTGCCACCACCACCATTATTACAGCCATCTATGAAGGCTTCAAATACGGCGCCTAGTTGCACTTCGAAATCACCATTCAGTTCTATAAAATCTACTGCATCGTAATCTACTGAGGCCCCAGCTTGTATAGTCGTAGGTAAGGTCGTACTTATCCAATCACTAGATTCATAATCTGCTATACCAGTCTCAACCTGCATTAAACCAGAACTATGATCTAACAGCGTATAGCATGGTGTTCCTGCTGGCGTAATCGTTGTTATATCTAAACACCACTCATTAAGTGTACCTAAATCTTGTCCGGCATTATCAGATACTGTTATAGTCCAGACACCAGCAGAACTTAAGCCATCGAATACGGAGAGTGTGGAATTAGGAATAACATTTCCGCTGATGGCAGTTCCTGTATTACACATTGTTTCTGCTGCAGCTGTACCCTCATCATCAAAGACAGCATCTATATCATCTTCGCTACAGCCATTTCCTGTACCAGTAAATCCTGGTCTATCTAATATGGTGGCTGTAACACCTAAATGTTCTATGGTTATTATGACGTCACCCACCCAAGTATGAGAGAGATCTATATCTATATCGAGATCATCTATTGTATTATTAGTTGGCACTGTGATAGTAGAACTTATACCATTAGCATCATTGTCTGGAATAGCTAATGCAGGAGCATCACAATAGTTACTCATCGTACAGTTATTTATAGTAACAGGGTATGTTTGAGTGATCATGTCAGTTCCTTGCGCATTAGTGACCACAAGTGTGGCACTCAGTGTGCCCGTCGCATTGACGGTGACTGTAGGGTCTGTACTTGTAGAACTTGTAGGCGTTACACCGGCACCACTAAATGTCCAAGACCAACTGGTAGGGGTTCCTGAAGATAAATCTTCTAAATCAATATCTGAGGCGCCACAAAATGTAAAACTGGTTAAGTCTGCTGGATTAAATGCGGCAACGGGTGGGACAGGCGTGCTGCAATCATTACCATCCATTACCATCACATTAGTATTAAGAGGATCTAACCAAGAACTTAGTTGATTTGTAGTTGCAGATCCATTCTGATCCCAAGAATAAAATATCTTACCATACAAGTCAGATGCGCCATTGTTACTACTACCACTGCACGCTGCACCTCCGCCTTGAAGTTGTCCGATTATTCTTTGGTTTGTCTGATCAAAAAGCGGTGATCCAGAAGAGCCAGGCTCAGTAGTTCCCTGATCCCAATCAGGTACAACCCAATGCGTTCCTGCAGGACTACCTCCAAAGCTTCCAGACTGAAGTGTCGCATTCTCAAAACTTATTTTCTTAACATCTCCTGACGGATGATGGATACCTGCCGCACCTACTGCAGCAGTATTAGTACGGTCCCAGCCTGAATAGTAGACATCATAAAAGTCCAATGGATTTGTTGTCAACTCCAGAATACAAAAGTCAGAATTCGTTGCCTTCGCTCTTATAGTAGCGCCCTGGACAGTCTGATTAGTAGGACCATCTGTATTAGGTGTACCTGGACAAGCTGGCGACGGGCTATCATAATTAAACATGAAGATATCATTAAGCACATCTCCAGGATTATCATTCGCAAAACAGTGATTAGCAGATAGGAAATATGACTGACAGTCATCTCCAGTGTTGTTTATAAGTGCCCCTGTACAGAATCTTGAATTATTAGCTGTCAATATAAGACCGACTGATTTAATCTGATCTTCCCATCCATTTCCGATAGCGCACTCAACATCATTATTGCATGCGCCAGAATCTTGGAAAGCTCTCAAGGTGCTATTGACCTCTGATCTTATAGATCTATAACCGTGTACGATTCCATCTATAGCAATTCGGCCTGCTCCCTGACTCGCCTTTGGCTCATAATATTCTATGATACAATAATCTCCATGAGTAAACCCTGTCGCAAATCGACTATTTGATTTTTGATTTTGATAGGTAAATGGCCCCAAAACATCCGGTTGGGATTCATTATATACATACAGTTCGGCATCAGCGGGGATAGCAAACTGACTATAATTTATATTAATTGTTTGGGCCTCAGGCGCATGGATTCTGAGTTTCCATACTCTATCACCATTCGCTAAAGTCGTCCATTCACCAGAATTATCCAGGCTGTATTGGACCTCATGGACGTATCCAAATCTAAATAACTCATTATTTAGCTTCGCTTTCTGATCTTCAGCAATGAGCTTAGCCAGATCTATTTGTGGCAATTCCACAGTAGGTGCTGCGATATCTAGCTTAGTTAATCGTGATGGCGGGCTACCTTCCTTGTGTACAGCTTGTCCGAATAATGAGACGTTAAGGGCGCTTATAACGAGTAAGCAAGGTAAAATTCTTAATATTCCTAATTTCAACACCTTCGTATTTTATGTATCAAATGCAAACTATTAAGATATGCACTTTTGGAGATAAAACAGGTTGTTTTGCTTACAAAGCGGCACTATTGTCTTAAAATTTTAACTTTTAGGCGTTCAATGCCTCCAAATTGCCTCTAATAATCAGCTATGTCACATTTCATAGTTCGCAAGATGCATTCCAAAAACCAAAGCAAATAAGGTATCCTATAAGCGCTCATTAGCAGTTACTGCTAAATAAGTTCATTACATTTATCTAATGACTGCTTCTGCTAAAATATGGAGAACCCAGATGCCGCGGGCAGCGGATAAGCCTCATAATCGTGTCATCTTTCTATTGTTTTATGCCCTCCTGATCATTGTGGCTTTTACCGTACCGTGGGATTTTGGAGATTTTGTCAAAGTGGTCGCTATTCTCGTTATTAGTACTTATATCAATTCTCTGGCAAATGAAAGAGGTGCCTTTGACATGGTCACCCATCCTGGTCAGGAAATCATACTAAAAGGACAAAAGCTCATTGTCAAAACCCTGAAAACGGAGGAGGAGACAATCTACGCCTTAGAGGAATTCCAAGCCTATCGTCTCAAAACAATTTTTAGTAACTGGCAGTTGAAATTTCTTTATGATATAATTGGGGAGGTGCATTTGATTCCGAAGGCAAAGCACAAGTTTCCGGTTAAGCTTACAAAGGTTAGGGATTATAAGGAGCTGGGGGAAGCACTGCGGGAAGAAGGGTTAGAGTTAATGGAATAGAATGTCAGTTTCCACTCCTAATTGTGGATTCTAATTTAGAGAATTCCAAAAAGCAAATAGGGCCTACACATTCTATGCTAAGTAAGTAAGGGAAGCTATCTTAATAATAAATCACTATCTTTCATCATATCAGCTTCTAGTAATCATTATAAACCATACAATGCATCCGCACAAGGAATTCTTAGCAGAGATAGATTGGGACAGCGTTAGGGGTATTTATAGAAAACTAAGCGAGGAATTTCAAGTACTGACAGAACCTTTTAATGTCACCATTAGTGATGAATTGAAGTTGCAACTTGACCACCTAATCATTGCTATAGATGAAGTAGATAATTCGTTAGATGAATTAGAATCTACTGTTGTAAGAAATTCTCTCTCATCAGAAATGATAAAATTTCTAAGTAACAATGAGACTACTTTCTCACACCCGAATGTAGGTTCATCGCTCCTAGAAAAACTTAATAATCTGAAAATTATCATTGGAAGCATAGACATGAAAAATAAATTCATTGACGCTACCAAAGATATATTGGAGTATACAGAATTAAAAAGGCATACCCGCGACGCTAATGAACTCATAGATTTTGTAATGAAAGAAGGAACAGCTACAGCACAACTTCCACTCTCCATTCTAGATGAAGCATCCAACAAAGCATTTCGTTTATTCTTCATCCAGCTTTGTGAATTGATGGGTATAGTCGATCTCATATTTGATTTAAGAAAGGATTACAATAACAATATAATTGTCATAAAACCGAGCTTAAAATTATACCTTAAACTGATACGTATTTCATTATCTAAAAGTCTACGATTATTCAAAGCCATCCCTAAAAAGTTTAACTTTATGAAGTACTGTTTGAAATTTGCATACATTCTATTAACTGAATGAACAGCTAACTAATGTCAAGAAAAGCAATAAAATTAAATGGGTGCAATCTGGCTAGAATAAATCGAATATTGATACTTCTAT
>CAZIMH010000134.1:0-7991 GCA_964540155.1 uncultured Saprospiraceae bacterium | reverse complement strand
ATCTATGTCTATGGACCTAAAAAACGAAAGGTACAGAATAAGGTCCACGCTATATTTAAATTCCAAGATGGGAAAATCATTGAGCACTTGGACAGTTTTGACATTTGGAAATGGTCAAGACAAGCCTAAGGACCAATTGGTTATCTACTAGGATGGACACCATTCATGAAAAGTTCTATTCAAAAACAAGCCAATCAGAAATTAGACCAATTCATTACTAAAAGATGACTTGGCTGAATTACGAGATTTTTTGCTTCTAAGAATTTCTCCTTTCACTCATACAGAATAATAGCTTATCTTTCATTGAAATTAAAAAACTGAATGAAAGGCACCAAAAACCTACCACCTGGTCAAAAAGAAACAGACTTATTCCCCAGATTCGGACTGCCACCCTACGCCAATAGGTTTCCTAAAAATATAGATGAAATTAGATTTTCAGTAGGCGGCGATTTAGAAGACTTTGAAATAGGTGAAGAAATTCATTCACTACCAAGAATAAATCAAACATCAGATTTCCATTGCGTGACAACTTGGAGCAAGTTAAATCTTAATTGGAGTGGATATTTATTCAAAGATTTTTTCACAACCCTTATATTACCTAAAACCGAACCTGAAATCAATTTCGTTGTCCTAAAAGCTCAGGATGGCTATAAGACAAGCTTACCCTTATCAGATCTTATGAATTCGAATGTTATACTCGCTGATAAACTAAATAATAAATCCCTGAACATAGAACATGGCGCCCCTATTAGAATTGTAGCACCAGACCACTATGGATACAAAAATATTAAACATATAAAACGACTGGAATTCTATACTGAAAGAAAAAATATAAAACAAGGCATACTCGCATTTATGGATCATCCAAGAGCAAGAGTAGCCAATGAAGAAAGGGCTAAATTTAGGCCAAACATTCTCTTTAGATACTTATATAAAATTGGCATCAAAGGCACTATCCGAGACTTTGAAAAAGCAATGTCAGAATATAGGGGTAATAGAGAAAGAAAGTTATCGGACGCTGACAATGTATAAATCGTTCTTCTATTCAATTAAACTGTAATTAAACATCATTAAATGTCAAGTAAAAGCTCAGGCTGGGACAAATTCTTCCTAGCGTTTTTTGTATTAGCAGTATTCAGTGGAATATATTTAATTTATAATGGAGACTATCTAATGGGAATTTCTGGCACCATTACGGGTCTTTTTCTCATCTACTTACATAAAACAAATAAGATAAATAAGAATTAATATAAACATGAAATTGTTTTCCTTAATTATTGCAACAATGATTAGTCAAGTCCTATTGGCACAAAATCATCCATATGAAGTCAAGTTCTCATATGAAATAGAACAAAAATTAGCGGAAGGAAAAATAAATGCAACTAGAGCGGGCTTATTGTATTCCCTAATAGGCGATTACCAGAACTCAATACAATATTCCTCCATACCAGTATCATGGGGAATAGATAGTATAGATACATACAATTACAAAATCACAAATGCCTTGCCTTTAATATTAGAGGAAGCGCAAAGGCACAACATTTTAGTCATAAGTGAAAACCATCTTAAGCCACAACACAGGGTATTCGCAGACCAACTTATCCAAGAATTAGCTGCTTTAGGATTTCAGCATTTAGGAATGGAAACTTTGGCAAGTATTTCAAATGGATATGAGCTACTCGATGAATCACTAAATGAGAGAGGCTATCCTCTCAACTCACCGTATACTGGCACTTACACCATGGAACCTCAAATGGGTAATTTAGTAAGAAATGCGATTCAAGCAAACATGACCCTATTTGCTTATGAGAAACGTCAGTCTGTAGAAGGTAAGGATAGAGAAGAAATACAAGCAGATAACATCATAAAATATCTTCAAGATAACCCCAATTCGAAAGTAATTATTCTCTGCGGTTTCCATCATGCAATTGAATCAAACTTAATTAAACGTAACAATTCATATTACATGGCGAAATATCTAAAGGATAAACTGGATATAGACCCACTAACAATATATCAAGATAATTTCACTGAGAAACAAATAACAGATGAGCATTATCAATTACAAAAATTAAATGTGGAGAGCCCGTCAGTTTTTGTTAATAAGGAAGGAAAGTATATTAGCTTAAGTGAGCATGTAGACATTGAGGTCATTCATCCTAAAACAACGTACTTAGGCGGTAGACCGAAATGGCTATACGCTGATAAAGGAAGGCAGCCTGTAAAAGTTGACTTAGAAAACGTTACCTTTTCTTTTCCCATTATTGTCGAAGCCTACCCTAGTCATGAAACTAAGTCAGTCCCTGTAGATAGATTAGAACTAAAGCATTCGTATGACAAAAAAGTATTAGTCCTCAAAGAAGGTAATTACAGAATCCATATTAGTGATGGAGAGAACACCTATGAATACAACCAAACTGTGAGATAAGTGAGAAAAGCAGCAACGATCTGTGGCTTAAGAAAGCTTATGGTCTTGCTGAAGAAAGCGAACCTCATGATAAATTTTCTGCCTGAATCAACCTTAGTCATTATATCTACTTTTAAAACTAATTCGAATCATATATGTAGTATTCTGATTTACAGCTACATACATATATACTTCAAAAAACAGTATGATTATTTTATCCGAATGTCTGTAAAGCAATAATTTAGAGCAATAACTCTTTAGTTTAATTACGTCAATAAAGGGCAAAATGCTGAATTCCGGAATCGCAAAGATTTACTTTGTAACGTTACTACTCTGTTCGTTTTTTTCACTTGAGGCACAACAAATTATTTATGTTTCACCTGAGGGTGATGATATGAATGTAGGCTCAGAATCAGATCCAGTAAGAACCTTCGAAAGAGGTGCTGAATTGGCAAGAGATTCAGCGGCGAGTACAGTAGTCTTTGCCGATGGCGAATATGTATTTTCCTCCACGGTCGTTCTAGACCAATCGCACAACGATATTTCTTTCGAAGCTGTTGACGGTGCCAATCCTATATTTTCTTCTTTGGTTCAAGTGACTGGCTGGACAGCTTGTACAAGTTGTAATGATCCTAATATTCTAGAAGCCACCTTACCTGCTGGCGTATCACACGTTAGATACTTGCAAGATAGAAAGAGCAATTGGCTAGACAGGTCGGCGACAGAATTATTCAGGGCCAATGAAACTTCCATGGTCGGAGATGGATGCTTGGAGTGCAACTGGGATGACCCCACCGCACAATTAGATCGTCTTAATATTCAATATCCTGACAGCTTCACACCACCTAATTGGGCATTTGCTAATCAGTATGACTTAAGAGAATCTACCCTACAGTGGTTGCAGGAAATATTACCCATAGATAGTGTGGATGAAAGTGATCGTAGAATTATGACTACCATCCCTGCCGCTTTAGAAATGAGATTAGATGCTGCGGAATCTCCGCTAGTCAATAATAATTGGGTGCTCAATTCATTGGAAGGCATCGATACGCCAGGAGAATGGGCCTCACTAAATGGAAAGATCTATCTCTATCCGCGTACAGATACGGCAGAGATTTATGTTCCTATGCTAACTGAATTAATCAGAGTAGATGCTGGTGGAGATGGAAATACTTGGACAGGTACACCTGTAAGTAACATTAGCTTTAAAGGCATCACATTTACTGGTGGTGATTTCTATACAATGCAAGCGGATGATGTCACTGTTCAGCATGATTGGGCTGTTGTAGATAAAGAAACGGCGCTATTGAGATTTAGAAATGTAGAGAACATGCTTGTCGACAGTTGCACCTTTACTAAGAGCGGTGGGACTGGCGTTCGATTTGACCGTTATGCTCAAAACAATAAAGTATTGAATTCTCATTTCTCCTTTTTAGGCAGAGGTGCCATTCGACTAATTGGAAGAGGTCCAGGTTACGGAGATGTCAATAAAAATAATGAACTCGCTTTTAATGTAACAACAGATACAGGTCTTGAAAAATGGACAGCGGCCTCTATCCTTGTAGATCAGAGTTCAAATAATAACATCCATCATAATCACATAAGCAATACATTTTTTACAGCTTTAATCTTAACTGCGCCTCGCCAAATCATGTTTAATTCTCAAGCAGAAAACATAGAAGAACCGCTGGGTTATCTAGGAAGGGAGTTTCATTATAACGAAGTAGCCCCATCTATAATTAGCACGTTAGAATCTATAGGTGATGGCGCCTTAGGAAGTTATGAAGCGATGAATTTTGTATACAATTACAACAATCGCGTAGAGAGAAATGCCTTCATAGATGTGATGTCGGGTAAAGGCTATTTTGATAATGGCTATGTCTATCATTCTGGTGCCAAGAGAAACACAGTCAATTACTTGAATTTCAATTACTTTTTTGATTCAGGAAATAAAGACAATAATAATGCAGTCTTTTATAGTGATAGTGATCAGGACGGATGTGAATATATCGGCAACATGGTCAATGGCTTACAAAATGAAGACAACGGCCCAGAACCCTTCCCCGTTTTTCTTCTATTCGCTGAGTATCCAGAGGGAGAAATAGATCAGTTCCCTGCGACCAGCAACATTAATCTAAAAGGGTCAGCGGTAATCAATAGCTCATGGCGTAGAGATTTTATTTCAGGAAAATCATTTGTAGAAACTGGTACTTTATTAGATATGGGTGGCGAAAGCCCATCTTGCTTACCCACCTACCAGTCCATGTTTCTGACCCTTTGTTCAGATTCTATAGCTGGACCAAAACCACTTGCGGGCAGCCAGTTTATGATTGATAGATTATCATTCGCGATTAGCGAATTAGATGGCACCCTTCCTACTTGTACCACGCCATCTGTAGATGCTGACGGTGATGGTTTTGATGACACGGAAGATTGCGATGATGATAATGCCGATATCAATCCTGACCAGACAGAAGAACCATATAATGGCATAGATGATGATTGTAATCCCGATACGCCAGATGATGACATAGACCAAGATGGATTTGTACTGGCTGAAGACTGTGATGATAATAATCCGGATATCAATCCTGACCAATCAGAAGAACCATACAACGGCATAGATGATGATTGTAATCCCGACACGCTAGACGATGACTTAGATCAAGATGGATTTGTTCTAGAGGAGGATTGTGATGATAATAATCCGGATATCAATCCTGGTCAAACTGAAGAACCATACAATGGCATAGATGATGATTGTAATCCCGATACGCTGGATGATGACTTAGACCAAGATGGATTTATTATGGCTGAAGATTGTGATGATAACAATGCGGACATCAATCCTGGTCAATCAGAAGAACCATACAACGGTATAGATGATGATTGTGATCCTACAACATTGGATGATGATCTAGATCAAGATGGATTCTTATTAGCCAATGATTGTGATGACAATAACCCAGACATCTATCCAGATGCTGCAGAAGTATGCAATGGTCTAGATGATAATTGCGATGGCAATGTCGACGAGAGATTAACACGGATAAGATACTATTTTGATGCAGACGGTGATGGCTTTGGGATACCTTCTAATTCAGTTCTCAACTGTGCTGCTCCAGCAGGCTATGTAGACAATTTTAGAGATTGTGATGACGCTGATCCTAATATCAATCCAGATGCCACTGATATTCCAAATAACGGCATAGACGAAAACTGTGATGGGGAGGATGCTATAACTGTCGATGCTGATGGAGATGGTTTTGACAACACAGAAGATTGTGATGACACTAATGCAGATGTCAATCCTGCGGCAGACGAGATAGAATATAATGGCATAGATGATGACTGTGATCCCGATACGTTGGACGACGACTTAGATGAAGATGGATTTGTTATGGCTGAAGATTGTGATGATAATAATGCGGATATTAATCCTGATGCCGAAGAAATTCCAAACAATGGCATAGATGATGATTGCAATCCTGCAACTCTAGATGATGACAGAGATCAAGATGGTTTCTTGCGAGACAATGATTGTGATGACAACAATGCGGACATCAATCCAGAGGCAGATGAAATAGAATATAATGGCATAGATGATGATTGTGATCCTACAACATTGGATGATGACCTAGATCAAGATGGATTTGTTATGGCTGAAGATTGTGATGATAATAATGCGGATATTAATCCTGATGCCGAAGAAATTCCAAACAATGGAATAGATGAGGACTGTGATGGAATGGACTTAGTTTCATCCGTACATGAACTGTCCAGTAGCGTTTTAAATATATATCCGAATCCAGCATTTGATATAATCACCATTGATATCGATGGCCAATTAAATTTTCAGGCTTCTTTATATAATATAGAAGGCAAACTGATACAGCAATCATCAAATGTCAATCAGATAATTATTGAATCCGATGTAACAGGAATTCATCTTCTGGAAATTAAAGATCTCAATACAGGGCATAGAATCATCGAGAGAATTGTGATTAAGAGGTAGCACTTAGCGGCTCTTAGGAAAATAGAGATGGGTTAGATTTTTCTGTCTAAAAGGATTGAGTACAATGTCGTAAAGTATGTAAGATATTCTAAGCTATTTCATAATTTCATGGATCCAAAATAATGAAATAATGAAGATAGATTGGATTCCAATCATAGTGGCAGTCATCATCTCCACCAGCCATGTTACTGTAGCTGAGGCACAAGAAAGGCCCATAGAAGAAGTAGAACAACTAAAGATAACTGCTACTCAATTATTAGCTAAAAGTATCAGGTATCATGATCCTCACAACAACTGGGATAGTCTGGATGCCACACTCAATTTCAAAACACTAATGGCTGACAAGTCAGAAAGGAAAAGAATTATAAGGCTCAATAATAAAGAGGGTGAGTTTCATTTTACTGGTGTGCATGCTGAGGGTCGACTCGAGTATACTATCGATTCTAGCGGCGCTAAAGCCATGTGGAATGGGTCTACAACAATTCCTACTGACAAAGCATCCAAATATCAAATATCAGAAGCGAGAGCTGTTTTGTTTCGCAACTACTTCAGTTACTTGTATGGGATGCCTATGAAACTCAGAGATGTCGGCACCATTATAGATCCCACTGTATTTAGAGTGACCTTCTATGATAAAGTCTATGACCGAATTAGGGTAACTTATGACCCTGCCATTGGTACAGATACTTGGTACTTCTACTTCAATCCAGAATTACATGCGTTGGAAGCTTATCAATTCTATAAAGATGAGTCACAAAATGATGGAGAGTATATCCTTTTCGAAGAAACAATAATGATAGGTGGTATCAAAATCCCTAGAATAAGACATTGGTACTACAACAAGGATCAGAAATTTTTGGCAACAGATGTGTTGGAGAAATAGTAGAAAACATAAATTGTTAAAAAAACACCAGCCCAGTCCTATAGCCTATCCTAGCTCATCAGGACTGGGTGCTGGTGCACCATCCACTTAAATCTTTATTAGTTTTCCAGTATAGGTTAGTTTATTTCCATACGCTATCTTGTATGTGTAAGCGCCACACGGCATATCACTGCAATCAATTTCTATAAGGTTAAGCCCTGTGGCAGCAGCCATACTTTGAATATTAACTTGCTTACCTATGCTATTATAAATTTCAACCGTTGCCATCGTAGCTCGAGGCGAAGTAAAAGAAAGAGTCATAACATCTGATACAGGATTAGGATTGACATTGGCCTCAGTGAGTACTTCCTCTAATTCTTCGTTGCTTGTAGCAGACAATCGTTGGAATACGACATCTGAAATTTCTACTTCAAAATTCTGCACCTCCCCTGTTTCATTTATCAGAGCGAATACGATCATGACCAAGTCATCCCAGCGTGCTGCATCTGATCTCGTAGATGTAAATTGACTGCGTGATAGTTCATACAATTCCGATTGTCCGTTCATTCTAAGTTGCGTTCTTGGTTGCTCACTCCACTTGTCTATAGAAGCCTTCACCAACGTCACCTCCATCAAACCTGTGCTGCTTGCTGTCAAAGACAGAGCATCAAATTCTTCCATACTCACGGTCTGATATTTTGCATCTA
>CAZIMH010000133.1:0-8047 GCA_964540155.1 uncultured Saprospiraceae bacterium | reverse complement strand
TGCTACTATGTATGCAAACAGATATTTTTATTCATGAAGACAGACAATTTGCTAGTGTGACTACAGATATTTGTACTTCTTTAAACCAGGATGAAATCATAACTGCCTTGATAAACCAAGAGATAAGCAATCAGACCTTGCAAGTAAATGATACCCTTGCGCTAGGCATTTCAAATGCTGTCTTCAATCTTCAGTAGAGCAATATTGTATAACCCTTGACTCTGTCCATAGTTTTTTGAAATATTGAGATACCAATCTGTGACGATGCTTTTTGTCACCCGACCTCTAAAATGAGGGATTCAAGTAATTATAATAATGAAACAAGTATTAGCCTTCTGCGTAGTAATCTTTGGCATGTTAAGTTGTAGTGCGCCTCAAGCACCATTGCCTACAGGCCCTTCCGCTGAAGAAATCAAAGCTCAGAAGAAAGCCGACCACAAGTTATTTCACGCCACGCTGCGAAAGCATATCAAAGCGGTCTCGTCTAGAGATATATCCACTCTGGAATCAATGATGTCACCTGATGGGCTCATGCACCTCATGAGACCTTCTACAGAGGTGGTGTACTCCACGGATAAATATCTTAAGTATCACCAGAGCTGGTTTCAAGATACAAACTGGACTCTGGAATCTACGATTACCGACTCTAAAGTGGGTAAGGATATCGGAATGGCGGTTACTGAAGTTATGTATAAGGTGCCCGATAGAGATGGGAAACCTTACTGGAATCAGATGACCATTAGCTATGTTCTTCAGAAGATAGAAGGTAACTGGTATGTGATTTCTGACCACTCTAGCTCTGTCAAAAAATCGACCGACAAGAAGTCTGTGGGATAAGATATCTAAATAATATGCACAGGTCTGAAAAATAATATGACACTGTGTCACTTTTATAAGGTTTTGCTGATTACCTTTGGAGATAACGAGGACAAGGGCCATAAGGACATACCTTAAGGGCCATTAAAATCAGATATAGCTCCTATGATACAGCAGATACTCTTCTTAATTGCGCTATTGACTGTTAGTTTTCTAGCATTCAAATCATATAGGCATATATACAAATCCATCAAGTTGGGTAAGGCATTTAGTATATCAGGTGATGCTGGTGCTCGTTGGAAGAATACGCTTCTTGTAGCCTTTGGACAAAAGAAAATGTTCAAACGGGTAATACCTGCAATTCTTCACTTATTTATATATGTCGCTTTTCTGTTTACGCAAATAGAGTTGATTGAGATTATTATAGATGGACTTAGTGGAAAACACAGATTCTTCGCACCTTATCTAGGTGGACTTTATACAGTAATAATTAATAGTATCGAGTTCCTATCATTTGGAGCACTCATAGCGACGATAATATTTCTTTGGAGACGTAACCTACTCAAGGTGCCAAGACTGGTCATGCCTGAGATGAATGGCTGGCCTAAAATAGATGCCAATAATATTCTATTCGCAGAGCTCGTACTCGTACTTGCCATCTTTACAATGAATGGGGCCGATACCTTGTTACAGAATCTTGACCCTGCTCATTATCCTGATACCGGACATTTGGTTCTCAGTTCTATGGTAGGGAATACCTTCTTTTCAGGGCTATCTGCGGGCACCTTACATATCTTGGAAAGAGCCGGCTGGTGGTTACATATCCTTGTTGTCTTTGGATTCTTGCTCTATCTTCCCATCTCTAAGCACCTACATATACTATTAGCTTTCCCTAATGTCTATTTCTCAAAGCTGACATCTCGAGGTGAAATGAGTAATATGCCAGAGATTATGACCGAGGTCAAATCGATGATGGGATTAGGAGAGCCTGTAGAGGAAGAGCCTCCTATGACAGATGAGTTGCCAGATTTTGGCGCAAAAGATATATTTGATTTAAGCTGGAAGAATATTCTAGATGCCTACACCTGCACAGAGTGTGGAAGATGTAGCTCCGTCTGTCCCGCCAATCAGACAGGAAAGAAATTGTCTCCAAGAAAAGTCATGATGGATATCAGAGACAGAACTACAGAAATAGCTGCTGCTGTCAAGGATAAAGACTACGATACCAAAGGGTATGACGATGGGAAGTCGTTGCATGACCTTATTACTGACGAAGAGCTATTCGCTTGTACGACCTGTAATGCCTGTGTGGAAGCTTGTCCAGTTATGATTAATCCATTGGAGCCAATCCTAGAAATGAGAAGGTATAAGATTCTAACGGAGTCTGCTGGTCCTGGGGATTGGATGCCGATGTTTACTAGTTTGGAGAATACAGGGGCTGTATGGCAAATGCCATCTGAGAGAATAGAATGGGCGAAGGCCATGGAGGATGAGAGCTAGAATAAAGTTAATTAGAGAATTTCTAATACTATAAAGGTGAAAGTATACACGTTAGCAGATTATGCGGGAATGGAGACAAATCCAGAGATCTTATTTTGGGTGGGTTGTGCAGGAAGTTTTGATCCGAGAGCACAGAAGATCACCCAGTCTCTGGCAAAGATTCTTTACCATGCAAAGATTAAGTATGCTGTCTTAGGTAATGAAGAATCGTGTACAGGTGACCCAGCGCGACGAAGTGGGAATGAATTTATCTTCCAAATGATGGCACTCCAGAATATCGAGGTGATGAACATGTATAATGTCAAGAAGATAGTCACCGCTTGCCCACATTGCTTCAATACTCTAAAGAATGAGTATCCTGAATTAGGTGGTCGCTATGAGGTTGTCCACCATACCCAACTTATACAGGAGCTGATAGATGAAGGACGTATTACGATAGAAGGAGGTGCTTTCGAAGGCAAGAAAATAGCCTACCATGACTCCTGTTATCTAGGTCGTGTCAATGACATCTATGAAGCCCCGAGACAAATCCTATCTAAGCTAGACACAGATGTAAAGGAAGTGCCTCGAAATAGAAAGAATGGCTTTTGTTGTGGAGCAGGTGGCGCACAAGTGTTCAAAGAAGAGGAACAAAGTCAGACCGATACCAAGGTCAATCATGAGCGGGTAGGGGAGCTACTAGATACAGGTGCAGAGATTATTGCAGCCAATTGCCCTTACTGCATTCTCATGATGAATGATGGTGTCAAGGCCAAGGGTAAGGATGAGAAAGTCATGGTCTATGATATATCTGAGCTGATTGTTCAGGCGAATAAGTGGTAGAGCAGTAGTTAATTATTAAATGATATAAACCTAAAGAGAATGGAATTTTCACTGAGTGAAGAGCATAAAATGATTCGTGACGCAGCTAGAGACTTCGCTCAGAATGTCCTAAAGTCTGGTGTTATAGAGCGGGATATCAAGATGGAGCACCCCAGCGAATTTGTCAAGCAGATGGGAGAACTTGGATTCATGGGACTGATGACTTCAGAAAAATATGGCGGGGCAGGGATGGATACCTTAGCGTATGCATTAGCTATAGAGGAGATATCTAAGATAGATGCATCTAGCTCCGTTATTATGTCCGCACACAATTCCTTAGCGCTGTGGGGTATAGAAAAGTATGGTAATGACAGCGTGAAAGATAAGTTTCTACCACAAATGGTCAATGCCGATATGATAGGTGCCTTTTGCTTATCTGAACCAGAAGCGGGTAGCGATGCTACTTCACAACGGACGACGGCAGAAGACAAGGGAGATCACTACATTTTAAATGGCACCAAGAACTGGATAACCAATGGCAAGCATGCAGGTGGGTATGTAGTCATAGCGCAGACGGAGCCTGAAAAGCGCCATAAGGGTATAAATGCCTTCTTCGTAGAAGCGGATTCAGATGGAATAACTACGGGCATAAAAGAGGACAAGCTGGGTATTCGAGCTTCTGATACTTGCTCTGTCATGTTTCAGGATGTTAAGGTATCTAAGGACAACCGATTGGGCCCAGAAGGTTTTGGATTCAAATATGCGATGCAGACCCTAGATGGAGGGCGAATAGGTATCGCGGCACAAGCTTTAGGAATTGCATCAGGCGCTTACGATTTGGCATTAACTTATTCTCATGAGAGAAGTGCTTTTGGTAAGCCAATCAACAATCATCAGGCCATTGCTTTTAAGCTGGCTAATATGGCGATGCAAATAGAAGCTGCCAAAATGCTAGTCTATAGAGCCGCTTGGCTTAAAGACCAAGGCAAACCATATGCCCAAGCTGCCGCTATGGCCAAACTATATGCATCAGAAATTGCGATGGAGATTACCGTAGAGGCTGTTCAGGTCCACGGTGGATATGGCTATGTAAAGGAGTACCATGTGGAGCGAATGATGAGAGATGCCAAGATTACTCAGATTTATGAAGGGACTTCAGAGATTCAGAGATTGGTTATTTCAAGAAACATTATAAAGGGAGAGCCTTATGTAGACATTGACTAGGATTGAAGAGACCTATTATAATGTGACACATATCTGTCAATCTGCATTTGCACTATACGTCTATTTATTTCTCTCTTTTCGCCACTGTATATCTTCATTTCTTCGATTGTCATCATGCCTAGGATAGCACCAATCACCTGATTTCTTAGGGATTTATCTCTATTCAGCAAGTCTTTAAGGTAGGAGGTATATTCTTCCTTAGTGAAGGAGGTAAGTCGTTGTCTTTGCTTTTTATAATTCACAGAACTTTTTAGCAGTAAAAGCGTAATACCATCTTGTAGCTTCAGAATAGGGCGGAGTACGGTATTTTGAAAACTTAAGAGACTGCTTTCTGAAGCGAGAGGTAAATTTAGTTTGGGCCTTAAGGATTTTACTTTTTCTGATCTCATTATTTAAAATTGAAGCTGGTTGATTGGCAACCATTTAGATTTTAAAATAATATTAAGAATGTCAAGGAACTTTCGATAACCAAATAGGAACTATCGATAATTCGTTGGCTAAACATTAATACCACTTTGCTTATTCATTATAGTGTAAATAGTAAACAAATGAAAACATATTCCTTTTTCTTGGTAATTGCGTTAGCATTCACTCAAATGTTGAGTGCACAAAATATAGGTCAACAATTTTTTGATGATGTAGACCGATTGTTAAAAACACATGTCGAAGATGGTCTGGTCGATTATACCACGCTATCTAATAATCCTATAGAGCTTCAAAAGCTTGTTAAGACCATTGCTCAGGCTGATATCAGCAGCCTTGATTTTAATACAAAGCAGGCATTTCTAATTAATGCCTACAATCTTAATGTCATTAATAAGGTAGTAAATTCATACCCAGTAGCATCGGTAGCTCAGAATCCAGGTTTCTTTACTAGAGATAAAGTGAAGGTTGCCGGCAAAGTTACAACGCTAAATAAGTTGGAGAAAGATGATATGTTGAAGGTATTCAAAGACCCAAGATATCATTTCGTATTGGTGTGTGGTGCCTTTGGATGTCCGCCTATAACTGATTTTGCCTATACGCCGCAAAATTTGGATGAGAAACTGAATCAGCAAACAAGATTGGCATTGAATAATCCAGAATTCATAAGATACAATGAAGGTAAACTCCAGATATCAGAAATATTCAAATGGTACCCTAAAGATTTTGGTTTAACCAAGGCTGATATAATCTCTTTTATCAATTCGTACAGAAGTGATGAACTACCAACAAATCAAAAAATCAAATACTACGATTATGATTGGACTTTGAATGATACGAATCTTACTTCTGGTGGTAATCTTGGTGCAGTAGGATCTAATGCCTCTAGGTATATAGTTTCGTCTACAATTCCACAAGGAACATACGAGATAAAAATATTTAATAACCTTTATTCGCAACAAACAGGGGGAGAGACATTAACAGATAGATCATCTTTCTTCACGACGTCTTTGAGTGCATTTTATGGACTATCAAGTAAGGTAAATATAGGTGTCGCAGGGCGATATAGAAAAGTAAGAAATAACGCCTTACCATCTTCACCTTTCTCAGTATTTGGTTCAGATGTCAGCCAAGGAGGAAGCACGAGGTCAGGGATTACAGCCTTTGGACCTCAGGTAAGATATGCCCCAGTAGAAGAATGGGCCAACTTCTCTATACAGAGCTCATTCGTGTTTGCCATAGGAGAAAATCTGACAGGTGGACCTAATGGAGAACCCTTTATAGATTGGAATGGCGCAACATGGAATACACAGTTTTTTAATGACTTCTCCATAGGAAATAAATTTTCATTGTTCACCGAGATAGATGTATTGTTGGAAGATATAGGCAGTGGGAATAATAATCGATGGTCTACGCCGGCGACACTTATCTTCAGTTATGTTCCGACAAATAAGTTAACAATCTACACACTAGGGGGATTCTCACCGTTTTGGCAAGAATCATTTGACTACTTTTATCAGTATGGAGCCGGGTCAAAGTTTCAGTTTACACCTAACTTTGAGATTGAAGTTTTATATACAGATTTTACAAATGACTTTTTAAGGACTTCTGGAGGTGTTGCAGAAACTATAAATTTGGGAATCAGAGTTAACATATAAGTTTAGTTACCTAATCGTTTGATGAGGAGTAGTTCGGTATTGGTTGTATTGGTTTTTATAATGTGTCTCGTCACTGAGGCACATTGCCAGTTTGTGGACACGGGCTATTCGCATGATAGGGTATCGTTCTCGGGACTTAAAAAGACAAAGGAGGTCTATCTGAGGAATATAATGGCAGAACAGACTTTGTCCTCAGGTGTAGCGTCTCTAGATGCAGATATTCAAGCCTTGAAGAATTTGTCTGGTATTGCAGATGTCACCTATAGCATAGATAGTACACAGAGCCATAATCCTATCACTTTAAATGTTGTAGAAAGAGCTACGGCTTTACCTATAGTTAATTTTGGTGGAATTAGTGGAAATATCTGGTTTCAACTAGGGGTGACAGAGAACAATTTTCGTGGAATGGGAGATACTGCTTTGGCATTCTATCAGAATAATAATGGTAGACATGCTGGCCAAATATTTTTCCAGAAACCCAGAATATTATCCTCAAATTGGGGGTATAGTCTTAATCTTAATTCATGGTCATCCCAAGAGCCCATATTTTTTGAAGAAGCCACTGAACAGTATGAGTATAGGAACAATGCAGTAGGTTCTAGTATATTTAGAAATTTTGGCTTGTATAAGCGACTTGAAGTAGGAGGTACTTACTTTGTAGAGTCTTTTGAAAGGTCAGAAGGGCAAGTGGAGAACCCGTTGGGTCCTGAAGGCTTTTCCATTCCGAAATTCCTAGCCAAGATAGAATTCAAAAGTTCTCAGCTAGATTATCATTACTTCTATCTGGAGGGCATGGAAAATGTTATCACCTACCAGAATGTGGTCACTTTAGACAACACCACTTTTTTTAATAGTATACAGTATCAGGGTCGATTATTTATAAGACCACGGCCTAAGCTCAATCTTGCATTTAGAGTTAAAGCAGCATTATCTGACAACGATGATTCACCTTTTGCACCTTTCGTGGCAGATAGCCACGTAAATGTGAGAGGAATCGGTAATCGTATCGATAGGGGCACAGCACAGGTGATCATCAATGCAGAAGCAAGGTATACAGTCTATCATAAGAAATTCTGGGCAACACAACTTGTGCTGTTTGCAGATACAGGTACATGGCGGAATCCTGGTGGGACGCTTTCACAATTAATTGATCCAGATCAGTTCAGACAATTTATAGGCCTAGGATTTAGGATTAACTATCAGAAAGTATTTGGTGCAACCATACGGATTGACTATGGGGTGGATATCTTTGACAAAAATCAAAGAGGCTTTGTTATAGGCCTGGGACAATACTTCTAATCTAAAAACTACTTCATCGCTAGGGGAAGCACAAGTTCTATAATGGCATCCATCCTTGCATCCGCTTCATAGAAGTATGGATCATAATCCATGCAAGTCTCATAATCAGACAAGGCTGACTTATATTGTTTCATAGCTAGGTATATATCACCTCTTTCGAAGAATAATTCGGCGATATCAGCGTGAGAATCAAAGCTGACGCCACTACTCATGGTCTGATCTATCTTAAGGGTTGCTTCTTTGAGAAGGGATTCTAATTCATTCTTGCTTATCATGGATACTGCTGTTGGGTTCTTTAAGGTTGATGTAAACATATTACTTTTTAT
>CAZIMH010000132.1:0-8091 GCA_964540155.1 uncultured Saprospiraceae bacterium | reverse complement strand
ACACCCTAATCTATGCTGTAATTTGGGTATTGTATTTCTATCTAGATGTTAGATTTTAATTTTAGGTGAAGTATTACATTATCGCAGGTGAGTCTTCAGGTGACCTTTATGGAAGCCTTTTGATGTCTGAGCTAAAGCGCATCGATTCCGACGCAACTTTTAAGTTTTGGGGCGGTCCTCAGATGAGAGAGAAATCATCAGGCCAACTTAAATCCATAAAAGAAACTTCATTTATGGGATTCTATGAAGTTGCAAAAAATGCCCTTAAAATCAAAGGCTTTTTCGACTTTGCTAAATATAGTATTAAGGAGTTCAATCCAGACATTGTCATCCTCATAGATTATCCTGGTTTCAATCTAAGAATAGCCAAATGGGCAAAGCTGCAAGGTTTTCATACTGCCTACTACATCTCGCCACAGCTGTGGGCTTGGAAACAGAATAGGCATAAAATACTAAAGGAATATATAGACTTATTCTACGTGATTCTCCCTTTCGAAAGAGACTTTTACAGGAATCTGGATACCTCATGTGAATTTGTGGGTCACCCCTTGATGGAAATTATCGACAAACCAAATGAGCACATACAGGAGGCCGTAAAAAAGATAGGTTTGTTTCCTGGAAGTCGTAAACAAGAAATTAGAAATCATCTGGCGACTATGATTCAGTTTGCGATAGAAAAACCAGAATACAAATTCATTATTGCTGGTGTTAGTCACATACCAAAATCGTTCTATCTAGATCATCTTAAGCAATATGCGGCACATATAGACATCCGCTATGATGCCTCTCATGAAGTGATGAGTGATATAGATTTTGCCATTACGAGTAGCGGGACGGCCACATTGGAACTGGCCTTATTTAATGTTCCGCAAATTGTAATATACAAAACCCATCACCTGTCATTCATGATTGGCAAAAGGTTAGTTAAGACCGATTATATTTCCCTAGTGAATCTGATAGGGCAAAAGGAAATTGTCCCTGAGCTATTGCAAGATGCGTTCAATGAACTGGCATTAGACAAGTACTTTGAGTTAAGCAGTCAATATTCTAAAAGAAAAGAAACAGTAGAGTACTACGATAAAATTCGCAAAGAACTAGGATCTAAACCAACATCAAAGTTAATTGCCAATGGTATCCTGAATTTTTTAAATAAAAAATCTGTAGAGTAAACTATTTCTTCGCAGGCTTCTTCTTCGCTGGCTTCTTCTTAGCTTTTTTCGGTGCTTTTAATTTTACGCCTTCGTCCGTTAAAATATTTTTGATTTCCTCTAGCGTAAACTTCTCTTTGGCTTCTTCTGAAGTATATCTTTCTCCATCTTCTTTCTTCCCAATTTTGAAAGATTTCTTCTTATACCTTATGAATGGACCCCACCGCCCATTTTCCAAGGCGATGTTTTCATCTGGCCACTGATTGATATATCGATTAGCTTCTTTCTCTATTTTAGCCTCTATCAATTCGAAGATGTTTTCTTGACTCAGATTATCGGCATCATATCGTCGAGGAATATTGATGAAGAATTCTTTGTACTTAAGATAGGGACCAAAGCGGCCTTTGCCTTTAGTGACATCCTCTCCTTTATATGAGGCGATTGGTGCATCTAATTTCTTTCTTTCTTCTACCAGCTCTACACCTCTATCAAAGACCATAGTCAATGGGTCCTCTCCTTTAGGTATCGTAATATTCTTATCGTTATAACTGATATATGGTCCGAATCTACCTGACTTCACTATTATACTAGCGCCTTCATATTCTCCCAGATCTATTGGAAGTTTGAATAGCTCCATGGCATCTTCATAAGTGATGGTCTCTAATGACTGCCCCACCTTAAGGCTTGCAAATCTCGGTTTTCCTTCTTCTCCAACTTCTTCTACTGTACCTATCTGCACCACAGGTCCAAATCGACTCATTTGTGTCAAAACAGTGTGACCAGAGGCAGGATCCTTACCTAAATCACGCCTACCCTTAACACGTGGCGCATTTTTAATAGTATCAGTTACCGTCTCATGGAACGGTCCATAAAATTCATTAATCATCGCAAGCCAATCCTCAGATCCACTCGCTATTTCATCCAATTTGTCCTCTATTTCCTTCGTGAAACTGTACGTCATAATCTCTTCAAAGTGCTCCGACAAGAAATCACTAACCATCTTTCCCATATCAGTGGGATACAATCGATTGCTTATGGCGCCTGTTATTTCACTGTGCACCACATTAGATACAGCATCATCCTTTAGGGTTAGAATATTATACTTTCTTTCTACACCTTCCTTTTTATCCTTAGTTACATAGCCTCTTGTTTTCTCCATAATCTTAGAGATCGTCGGAGCATATGTAGATGGTCGTCCTATTCCTAGTTCTTCTAATTTTTTGACTAAGGTGGCTTCGGTATATCTTGCCGGTGGTCTGGTAAACCGCTCTATTGCTTGGATATTATCGAGGTCTAATTTTTGGCCTAAAGTCAGTGGAGGCAATATACCTTTAGCTTCAGAAGACTCATCATCTTCATCCTTGCCCTCAATATATAACTTCAGAAACCCATCAAAAATGAGGACTTCCCCATCAGCTTGGAAGATGGCATTATTCTGAGCTTTGATATTTACTGTTGTTTTTTCAAGCTTTGCCTCAGCCATTTGGCAAGCCAACGTACGCTTCCATATCAGGCTGTATAGTTTGACCATATCACCATCTATTTCCTTGGATTCAGAAATAGAATGTCTGTCAAAGTAAGTCGGCCTTATCGCTTCGTGTGCTTCCTGGGCATTCTCATTTTTAGATTTGAATCGACGTAGCTCAGCGTATTTATCTCCAAAAGTAGACTTCACTTCTTTGGCAATATCTTTTAAGGCTTGCTCACTAAGACGAATGGAATCCGTCCTCATATACGTTATCATTCCTTGCTCATATAATCTCTGAGCGACCTGCATCGTCCGGCTGACACTGAAGTAAATTTTACGACTAGCCTCTTGTTGTAAGGTAGATGTGGTAAAAGGAGCAGGTGGCTTTCTCTTAGTAGGTTTGACCTTGATATCATCGATGGTATAGTCAGAACCCACCAACTCATTCAAAAACTTTTCTGCTTCTTCATAAGTCTCTAATCTACTTTTGAGTTCAGCTTTCAGTTCTACCTGCTTACCTGCTTTATTCTTTACTTTGAATAAAGCCACTATTTTATAGAAAGGTCTAGAAGTATGCGCCTCTATCTCTCGTTCTCTATCCACAACCAGTTTAAGCGTTACAGATTGTACTCTTCCGCCTGATAGCTTAGGTTTAATCTTACGCCATAGTGTTTCTGACAATTCAAACCCCACTAATCTATCTAGTACTCTTCTAGCTTGCTGGGCATTGACCATGTCCAGATCTACCGTCCGAGGTTCTTTTATGGCGTTCTGAATTGCTGATTTTGTTATTTCTCTAAAGACGATCCGCTTAGTAGTATGCTCATCTAGTCCTAAAACCTCGCATAAATGCCATGATATAGCTTCTCCTTCGCGGTCTTCATCCGTTGCTAACCATACTTCTTCCACCTTCTTGAGTGTAGATTTCAAATCCCTAACAACTTTTTGTTTTCCTTCAGAAATGACATAATTGGGCTTAAATCCATTATCTATATCTATTCCCTTTTTTCCTTTCTCTAGGTCTCTGATATGACCTACACTGGATTTCACTATAAAATCATCCCCAAGGTACTTATTGATAGTTTTGGCCTTAGCCGGGGACTCTACAATTAATAATTTTGTAGCCATATGCCTTAATCTAAATACAATTGACACCGCCGTGCCAAAGGTTAAGTCTCTGATTTAAGAACACAAATATTTAAAATTATTCTCTATGTTCTTTGACCAAGTAGAATAAAAAGCAAATTAGTTATAATATGAAAGCAACTGTGTAGGCTTCAAAAAGTTGTAGGATGGCCTAATTTGATAATGAGAAATTGATATTAAAATCTAGAATGGGGCCTTTCCAGTAACTTCGTCTGCTACCTTTTTCCTTTCTTCAGCTAACTCTTCTGCCAATCTTTCTTCATCCAAAGGTAAATCATTAAGATGCCTGTGATAAGTTCTCAAGAGGAACTGAGCCATATCATCAGGATGGAGCACGCCTTTCTGCTTCAGTAAATGTGATAATCTAGAACCTTCGAAAAAATTCCAATTTCCTATCATCCATCTACCTATACCAAAATGCAACTTCTTACAAACCTCCTTTTCTGGGGCTGAAGCGAATTTACTAATGGCATCAGCTGGTGTCAATTTGCTTAATCGCTTATGAGCTTCTCTCACCGAACCAGGTATGTAGACACCATTTAGCTTAGTAAGCCTAATATTTTGTTCATATTGTTTTTTGAAAGCCACTTCACTTTCGGATCCCTCAATTGCTATTCCTTGACCTAGCACTATGCTGGATAAGAAAATGGTAAAAAGTACTAATATAGTATGCCTCATTTCTAGATACATTAATCTTATAATCACAAAATATTCACCTAGATGACGATTGTCAGCAAACATAATTTCAAATCCTAAGTTGTTTTAACAAAGATTTTAATCATCTTGCCACTATCATTAATCTACAGCTAGTATAACTATATAAATTATGAATAAAGTATATGTAATATCTGCAGTTCGGACGCCAATAGGTAGTTTCGGAGGTATGTTATCCAATATCAGTGCAACAAAGTTAGGTGCACATGCTATTAAGGGGGCTATGGAAAAAGCCAATATTTCTCCAGAACACGTAGAAGAAGTCTTTATGGGGAATGTAGTCTCTGCTAATCTAGGGCAAGCACCAGCCAGACAAGCAGCCATCTTTTCTGGTATTCCTGACACTGTGCCATGTACCACAATAAATAAAGTCTGCGCATCAGGAGCAAAATCCATCATGTTTGGCGCCCAATCTGTGATGTTAGGACATAAAGATATTGTCGTTGTTGGAGGCATGGAGAATATGTCTCAAATTCCATTTTATCTACCAAAAGCCAGGTATGGATATAAATTCGGATCAGGACAAATTACCGATGGATTACAAAAAGATGGGTTGACAGATGTGTACAATGAATGCATTATGGGCATTTGTGCAGATAATACTGCTACTAAGTATGATATAAGCAGAGAAGCGCAGGACGAATTTGCTATAGGATCATATAAGAAGTCAGAAACATCTACTTCTAGTGGGTTCTTTAAAAATGAAATCTACCCTATCGACATTCCTCAACGTAAGGGTGATCCCATCGTGATGGATGAAGATGAAGAATTCAAAAAAGTAAAATATGAGAAAATACCTCAGCTAAGGCCAGCCTTCTCTAAAGACGGTACTGTCACAGCTGCTAATGCGTCTACTATCAATGATGGTGCAGCAGCTCTGATTCTAGCCAGTGAAGCTGCGGTGAAAAAACATAACCTTAAACCGATTGCAGAAATAGTCTCTTTTACTGATGCTGCCCACGAACCTGAATGGTTTACGACAGCGCCTACAAAGGCAACATCTAAGCTGATGGAAATCAATAATATGACCTTAGACGAAGTCGATTACTTTGAAGTGAATGAGGCATTTAGCGTGGTGACCTTAGCCTATCAGAAATTGCTGAAAGTGCCTGAGGAGAAAGTCAATGTCATGGGTGGCTCAGTTTCATTAGGACATCCATTAGGCGCCTCTGGCGCAAGGATAGTCGTCACTCTGATCAATGTACTCCGTCAACATAAAGGCGAGACTGGTGTGGCTGCTATATGTAATGGTGGTGGTGGTGCCTCCGCACTATTGATTAAAAGCGTCTAGACTATTTACAAACAGAATAAAAAAAGGAGCAACTTTAAAGTGTTAAGTTGCTCCTTTACAATTTTGTAAATCAAGATTTATAATTTCTCGAGAATTCCGTTTCTATCTAAAACAACCTCTGCATCAGAAAATCCTCGACTCATTGCAGCCACTTTCGCGACTTCAGCTTCTTCTAAGTTATTGTATCCACTAAGTACAAAAATCGTCCAATCGCCTTTATTCCATTGCTCTATTGTACCTATATCATTTACTTTCTTAATGTCAAACCAAATTGGGTCTTCATAAGACGCCAGTTTGATTTTATAGTTCTCACCAGTCGTACTAGTGTTAACTTCGTAAGTAGTAGAACTGCTTCCTGTGGAATGACCACTGTCTGCCACTAATTCCATTCTAGAAGGATTAAGTACTTCATAGGTGATGAAGGCATCTCTGTGACCACTAGCTTTTACTTGTCTAAGTACTTCCTTAGCTTGATACTCATCGAAGTAGTAACCCAACTTAACCTTTGTAGCGTTTGATTGTCTAAACTTATATAGACTGCCAAACTCAGATAACCTGATAAAAGGATTTATGTTTGCTTCTGTTCTAAATAATGCCGCAAGCTGAATAAAGTAAACATGAGAGTTAGATCTGATGACCTCACCTACAGCAACTCTTTTGGCACCCGCAAGAGATATAGATCGTGAATTAGTACTATTAAGGTCTACTGCCTTAGGAGGTAGCAATTTATTGAAATCAATTTTTTCTTCGTTCTTCTCCCCGACTGATTTTTCATCAGCATCAGTAATCGATACAGCTGGAGGGACTGATACGGGGTCAGTATTATTATCCACTATGATACTTGAGGTTTCCTCAAGGTTGACGCTTTTAGCCTCAGCAACTGTATTACTTCTAATGAAGTCAGCTTCCAAATCTATGGCTTCAGGTACAGATTCCACTTTAGCCAAATCCAAACTAACGTTACTCTCTTTTACTTTATGTACTAGGTATATATCATGACTACCTCTACCGCCTAATCTATTGGAAGTCAGATAGTAGCTCTCCTGATAAGGGTGCTTACTGAAGTAGAAATCATCTTCTGGAGAGTTAACGCCATTGCCCATGTTTGCAGGAGTCGTCCATTTACCAGTAACCACTTCTGTTTCGAATACATCGAAACCTCCTAGTCCGATTTGATAATCTGAAGAGAAGAACAATGTATTCCCATCAAAAAACGGCGTAATCTCGTTACCATTTGTATTCACTTTAGGACCTAAATTCTCTGGGTAAGTCCATCCACCATCTTTAAAGTAACTTACGTATATATCAAATCCGCCGTAACCTCCTTCTCTGTTAGAAGAAAAGTAAAGGATGTTTCCTTGTGGATTTAACGTACCAAATCCAGTAGCATATCCTACTTCGTTATATGGGAATGGCTTTAAATTTCTGAAAGAACCGTCAAAATTAACTTCAGCTAGATATAGCGTTAGCTCCAAATCATTTGAAAAAATCTGCTTCTCTCCGTCCTTGAAATTGTGTCTTGTAACAGTGCAAACAGGTGCTGCAGCTGCATAATGTATGGCGCCGAGGTCATAGCTTTCTTGCTTATCTCTCAATAAAAAATCCATATCCTCAGAATCCCTAGAAAAATCGTTACTCGCTATGAAAAATTGGCATTTTTCATTTTGGATATGACTCTTGTTTCTTTTAATCGAATTCCTATTAAAATCTGGCCTAAATGAAGAGAATACTAATTTATCCTTATAGACTGCTGGTCCGAAGTCTGTGTAGCCCGAACTAATTCCAAAAAGATTAAGTTCAAAGTCTTTATTCGATGAGAGAACCTCTTTGGCGAAATCACAGCTTGCTGCGAAATGAGAGGCAGCCTCTTGATCTATAATTTGATACTCATTGAAATATTTCTTCGCTTTATCATACTGCCCCATTCTCTTAAGAAGGAGTCCATAATTAAAAGTGTAATCGCTTGGAAGATTATCGAATCTTTCCATTTTCCTATACCAGATTGCAGCATCCACATTGTTATTCATCATTCTGAATGATTCTGCAACAAGTCTGTGGCATTCTATACAAGTGGGGTCTTTTTCAATGGCTTTTTTGGCATTATCGATTGCTAGATCGAAGGCTTTGAGCTCAAATTGCCTTTCTGCTTTGATTAAATGCTTTTGTGCTGTTACAGCAACTGCAGAAATACTAAAAAGAGCTATCACCAATAATCCCTTAATGATATGCATGTTTATTATTTTGGTTATTTACATATTATAATAAACAAATATATGAAAGTATCTGATAGTGTGGTAATAATACATTGTCGTATTATATAATAT
>CAZIMH010000131.1:3821-8106 GCA_964540155.1 uncultured Saprospiraceae bacterium | reverse complement strand
CTTATATTATACTACTTAGGGGTCGCACCAGTAGAAGGACAAGACAAAATGTCCCAGGAGTTTCTTATGGAAATGATGGACCTCAATGAAGCCATTATGGATTTCAAAATGGATCCTTCAGCAGAGACAAAAATCAGTATAGATTCTCAGATAGACCAATATAAATCTGAATGGTGGACTGCCTTTCTTACAGCAACTACAGACTTTGATTTCGCAAATCCAGATCCACAAAAGGTCAGTGCTGTCAAGGCGTATTACCTTAAATCAAAGTACCTCCGCAGGCTCAAACAAAATGTGGAGAGTAGACAAGTAGAAATGTAACTGTCACATTCTCAGCACATTTGGCAACATATTTGCCTTTAATCTCTTGTCTATTATATTCATTTTATCTCATCACTTACACCCTTTGATGAAAGATCTATCCATCTCCCTCCTTAAGCGAGGACAAAATGTCAAGGCCAACTTAAAAGGTCGTCTTGTCTCTCTTGCTGCCCTCCGACTTAATTCAGAATTACAATCACAGATTGACCCGTGGGACCGGCTTATCTTAGATCTTACTAAAGTTACCGATATAGATACTACTGGTGTCAATGCCATTCTGCATACGCATATGAAGTGCAGCTATAAGAATGCCAGCATGGTCGTCAGATGTCAAGATAATCATCCCGTACAGAATATTCTAAAGCTCACTAAGACAGATTGTTACCTAGACGTAGAACTGGTCTAACAGGGAATTGTCATAATAGAAGGCCGATAAATTCTAATCAGCTTTCTTCACTCCTACTAGACACAACTGCTTCTACAAAAAAACTGGTCAATATGATGGCTCCCCCTAGCAAGACATTACTAGAAGGTATTTCGTCTAAGAAAATAAATGGCCATATAATTCCATAGACAGGAATAATTGAACTCATCAGACCGAGGCTGACTGCTGAATAATATTTGAGATTTTGTACCAATAAAGTGTGGCCAATACATGTGGTAATTAGAGCTAAGGCTAATATCAAAGTCCAGTCCCCGTCGACGACAAGAGTCGCGCTTGTTTTTATAACATGAAAGGGCAGTGTAAGACTGATCATCACGACCAAGTGCATGAACATCATACTCGATCCATGATACTGGCCTACTAACTTAAGTGTGAAGACATTTCTCAGGGCATAGGTCAGTGCAGATAGCAATCCAAAGCCTATAGCCAAAACCAAGTTGTCATGGAAATCCAAACTTGGCGTGATGATATAGATACCAACGATTATAAGGAAAGCTAGAAAGAGGTGATATAGTCTAAGTTTTGTTTTCAGTATAAGTGGCTCTAGGATAGCCGTCATAGCAGGAAAGGTATGTAGGGTCAAAATGGCAATCGCTACATAAGCCAATGATAACGAGTAAAAGTAGGTGACCCAATGGATACCCATCAGAAGTCCACCTAATATAATCATCCCTCCGTCATCCTTTCTAATCTTTAATCCTATCCTTCGGAATTTAAGGAATAGACCAAGTAGAACCATAGCAAACAAGCATCTCCAGAAAATGGCCACCTCAGGAGCTAGTGTCAATGTCCTTCCAAATACACCAGAGGTACTAATGCATAGCAAGCCTAAATTGAGGCTGATGAGTTGTTTGAATTTTGGAATCATCTAGGTACTAGTCTGCAACCAGTATCTTTTCCATCGCTGTCCACACCGTTTCCAAGATGATCTTACTTCCTTGCTCATTGGGATGGAGGCCATCAGCGATATTGAGTTCCTTGATACCAGCCACATTATTAAGGAAGAAAGGTATTAATTCTGCATCGTGTTTGTTAGCCAACTTTGGAAAGGTCGCATTAAAGGTTTTTTCATATTCCTTACCCATGTTTGGTGGTGACAACATGCCTGCTAGTACGATTGGAATACCAGGATTTTTCTTTTGAACTCTGAGAATGATACTGTCTAAGTTTTCTGCTGTTTTTGTAGCATCTAGTCCTCTGAGCATATCATTGGCACCCAATTCAAGAAAGAAAATGTCTATAGGCTCCCTAAGTACCCAATCTATTCTGCTCAATCCTCCAGCGGAAGTCTCACCACTTAGACCTGCATTGATTACGGTATATGGTAGTGAAAGCGAATCCAGTCTATTTTGAAGTAAGGAGGGCCAGGCATCTGGCTCATCCAAGCCATATCCAGCCGTTAGCGAATTGCCGAAACAAAGTATTTTCTTTGTTTTCTCTTTAGTCGAAGATTGATTGATTTCTGTAGATTCAGTGGTTTTTGTCGAAACATCAGTTGGCTTCACTTGTTTATCTTTGCATCCTGTGCTCATTATAAAGCACATGACTATTGACAAGAAAAAGGTGGGATAAGACATAATCGCTAATTTGATACAAAGGTAGATAAACACAAGCGTCAGATTGTATCCCGTACAAAATAAAGAATGGAAAAAATACTTAGTGTAGTTGGCATAAATAAAGTGTACAAGAGTGGCTCCAGAGAGCTCGCAGTGCTCAAGGACATCAACTTTAGTGTTAGTGCAGGAGAAAGCGTTTCTATTACTGGTCCTTCTGGTAGTGGGAAGACCACCTTATTAGGGTTATGTGCAGGACTGGATGAACCTACCTCTGGAGACATTCATCTTTGTGGCCAAAAGATTAATGGCTTAACAGAAGATAAAAAAGCAGCCATAAGAAATGTCAAGGTGGGCTTTATCTTTCAGAACTTTCAGCTGATACCTACACTTACTGCCTTAGAGAATGTAATGATTCCTATGGAGTTACTCGGAATGAAGGCTGCCAGAAAAGTATCTTCTGACTTACTAGATAGAGTAGGGCTCGGAGATAGAATGAAACATTATCCAGATCAGTTGTCAGGAGGTGAGCAGCAGCGTGTATCTATAGCCAGAGCCTTCAGTAATACACCGCAGATTTTATTTGCGGATGAGCCTACTGGAAATCTGGATAGCGACACTGGCGACAGTATAGAAAAATTGCTTTTTGATCTTAATAGACAGGAACAAACGACCTTAATCATTGTGACGCATGACATGGAATTAGAGAAGAAAACAGATAGAATTATCAGATTGCGTGGCGGAAGAATAATAGAAGATACAGAATCTAAATTGGTGCAAAGCTGATGAGTGGATTTTCTTTTTTAGCTAAGACTGCGCTGCGGGATAGCCGCCGTAATCGGGGTAGGTTGCTGATGTTTATGTCGTCTATCATTTTAGGCGTGATGGCCTTAGTAGCTATCAATTCCTTTAATCATAATCTGGTCAAGGATATAGACAACCAGACCAAATCTATACTCGGGGCTGACATCCAAGTAGAAGGGAATAAGCCCATGTCTCCCCAGTTACAAACGATCATTGATTCTTTACCCGGTGAACGGGCAAGCCAACAGGAGTTTTTTTCCATGGCAATCATGCCAAAAACAGGGGAGACTCAGTTTACACGTATTAAAGCATTAGAGGGTGGTTATCCTTTCTATGGAGAACTGATTACAAAACCAGTTGAGGCCAAGGATAATTTTCAGAGAAATGGTGAGGCCTTGGTTGATGATGCCTTGATGTTCGAGCATCAATTAGAAGTCGGCGATAAGATTAAGTTAGGTGAGAAATTATTTACTATAGGTGGACGACTGATGAGCAGTTTCGGTTCTGTATCCTTAGGGGCTAGTTTTGCACCCACCATATATATAGACCAGACTGAATTAAATGGTACTGAACTTCTAGGGGAAGGGAGCTTGATTGAATACAAGTATTTTATCAAAACACCTGAAGGCTTCGAAAGAGAGGAATGGGATAATAATCGTGATCGAATGTCTCATTTTAGAAATGAGGACTTTAGAGTGACAACAATAGAGGACCAGAGACGACAACTTAATCGAGCTTTTGATTTTCTCAATAGTTTTTTGAACCTGGTGGCATTAGTAGCCTTACTCTTGGGCTGCATAGGTGTAGCTAGCAGTGTCTTTATTTATGTTAAGACAAAGATCCCATCCATTGCCGTACTGCGCTGCATTGGTATGAAAGGTAACCAGGCATTTTTGGTTTACTTTCTTCAGATTTTTGTCTTAGGGTTTTTTAGTGTGGCCATTGGTGTCTTCCTTGGAAGTTTATTACAGGTAGCCCTACCAGTTATCTTGCAAGACGTGTTACCTTATAAAGTAGAATTGTCTATATCATGGCAAGCGGTAGCTCAAGGAATGCTTGTCGGCACTATTGTGACAGGACTATTTGCCTTGGTGCCATTGTTAGGCGTTAGATTAGTCAGTCCGCTTCGTACCTTAAGAACGTCATTAGATGATGAAAAGAC
>CAZIMH010000131.1:0-3721 GCA_964540155.1 uncultured Saprospiraceae bacterium | reverse complement strand
TATCGCCCCAATAATCAAACAAGGACATTGATTATTTCCATCGGATTAGGTACATCTATTCTCACGATCTTATTTATCATACAAGGATTGATACTGAATAACGTAGATAGCATGGATGCTGGTAATCAGCCTAACATGATTCTATATGGTATAGAGTCTCATCAAGCCAAGGGTGTTGCAGATATTACCCAAGAGAAGGGCATGCCTGTAGTACAGCAAGTACCTATAGTCACGATGAAGCTGGCAGGATGGAAAGGCAGAAGTAAGAGTGATTGGTTGCAAGATACAACTAGACGAGCGGAGCGATGGGTAATTCATCGTGAAGCCAGGGTGACTTACAGGGATACGCTAGAAGAAGATGAACCGCTCGTGGCCGGAGATTTTGTAGGTAAAGTAGCGCCAGGGGATTCTATATTTATTTCTGTGGATCAAGGCTGGGCGGAGTCCTTAGATGTATGGTTAGGAGATGAGCTTGTCTGGAATGTGCAGGGGGCACTTATCACGACATATATCAGTAGTATTAGGGAAATTGAGTTCCAAAGTATGCGGACCAGGTTCTTTGTTCTATTTCCTTTGGGAGTGCTAGAGCAAGCCCCGCAGTTCCATGTGCTTGTAACAAAGTCACCAGATAACGAAACCATGGCAGACTACAGGAGGTCCGTGGTTAAGGCATATCCTAATGTGTCTGTGGTGGATCTAGGTTCCATTCTTACTACTTTAAATGATATAATTAGTAAGATCTCCTATGTCATTAAGTTTATGGCAGCGTTCAGTATTCTGACAGGAATAATTGTCTTGATTAGCTCTTTGCTATTAAGTAAATATCAGCGGATTAGAGAAAGTGTTTTGTTAAGAACTATCGGAGCACAAGGACGACAAATCTTAGCTATTAACGCAACCGAGTATGCGATATTGGGCAGCTTATCTGCCTTGACGGGAATTGTGATTGCTATTATCGGTAGTTACTTCATTGCACCACAGCAGATGGAATTGGAATTCAAATTGGACTGGCTGCCCATCATTCTGATTTTTATACTAATCGTTGTGATGACGGTTGTCATAGGATTGTATAATTCTAAAGATGTAATCAGACATCCTCCATTGGAAGTGCTGAGAAAGGAGTAGAGACTTAACTCCAGAATAAATTAAAAGCTTATGAGAATTGAAATATTATCTTAAGCCATTAGGATTTGTAGTTAGAATAGCGACATCTATGACACGATCAAACTGTGCGCCTATTTCCCTGTAGTAAGTGATTATTTGGTAGACATTTTCTGTTTCGTACCACGAACCTTCGATATCTTCTATATGCATATAGCCATTCTCGTCTTGTACTGCAAACATATAGTCGTAATACCCCTGCTTTAGTTTTGCTTTGCATAGATATATACTATTATCTGCGTCCCACACCATTCTAAATTGGTCCCTAGCTTTCCAATCATTAAAAGCACCCACGACATATACCTCTTCCAAAAATGGGCGATCCACCTCTAATGAAAAAATGACATCGGCATATTCACTTGCGACATTATCAGAACTCAAGCCGTCATCTACTAAAGTGGCCCGGTCAGAAACCCTATCACTACTAGCCCCAGAATCGCTATCGAAAAATCGTGCTCTATCAGAGTCAAAAACTTCGTTCGATAATTGTCGTTCAGGTCGAGGTATGCCATCCCCACCCGTAATGGTGTTGGCCTCGAAAAATCGTCCCTTATTCAAATCAAAATTTTCTATGACAAAGCCTCCATTTGCATCTCTCTCACTACGGTAATTATCACGTGTTCTTTGTCTGCCCAAATCCAAGAGCACTGTTGTGCCTTCATCATTCCGATCTATTGATTTTACAAATTCACTTCTAAAATTTAAAGATCGGATATCTACTGATCTGAATTCTTTTAGTGCAGGAAATGCGACTTGCTGATTGAAGTCATTGAAGTACAAAACATCACCTCTCGCAAAGTTATTTGTCACATTAGTGTAAGCATTTGTGTGATTGCCATTTTGAATAACGGTCACAAAGATTTCTTCTTGTGGTCTGAAAACTTGAAAGTCCCTCATGTTCAGGATAACTTCTAATTCCTGATGGGTTTGTAAATAAGATATTTCTTTAGGTCTTACAAAATCTGCCAGCGCACTGACCGCATTCTCAGAGACAATGAATCTTCTTGTCAATACTGGTATCTGCAAGTCTTCATCATAGATTACTAATAGGTAGTTGCCAGAAATCGTCCAATTAATATCTTCATTTGGAAGGAATACTTGATAATTAGTGTAGTCTGAGTATGCATTAGAAGAGTAAGTGAATTCATCAACCTCTTCGCCATTGAACCCATCCAGATACTCTATTTCTTCCAAATCCGAAAAATACCAGTCCTTGTCACAGTGTCTCAGGTGGTAAGTATAGTTTTTAAATTCACCCTCCAAGTCATCGAATTCTAGTTTCAGTACCCCATTAGAACCTAAGTCAATGATAGGTGCAGATAAGGGTATTTGGCTATGACCAAACTGAACAGAAGCTATATAGTCCACATAGACCTCATTAGTCGTCAATACATCTTCAAACTGTGCATAGGCATTGAACCCTATAAACTGTACAAGGCATCCAAGTAATAAGTATCTAAATTTATTCATAGTTATAATGATAACGAGTCTTTATAGGGTCCTAGGGTACTTCACTCGACAAATTAACATTTTGATACCAAAAATGCTAGGTATTGGTGTGTCATGGATGTACTGAATTTGACATTGGACAAAGGCATAAGTTATGAGAACATTGGCTACAAATAGTATGACCAGTTTATTCCAGAACACTCTATTTGATAATTTACTGGATTTAATCTTCCGTAGCTAATTTTAATGCCTCTTCAATTTTCTTGATAGACATAAACATTCTTCCACTATCGGGTAACATCGTAAAGCCATACTTTGAATAATACGATATAGCTTCTTCATCAAGTGGGTCTACAATTACAGCAACAGCACCAATGTGTTCTTTAGCTACCTTAACTGATTTTTTTAATGCCTCAACCAGCATAAACTTTCCTATTTAGAGGAAGCTATCATAGCTATATGCGGAATATCATCCTCCAAGTAGGCCTCTCCATCAACTACAAATCCCAGATTTTCATAGAATTTTGTTAGATAGACCTGGGCGGAAATCTTAATGGGGTTCAGAGGATATTTTTCATAAGTAAGTTTCATAGAATAAAGCATCAGCGCTTTGCCTATCCCACTACCTCTCATTGCTTCACTAGTGACAACTCTACCTATAGATGAGTATTTTTCATAACTGATGCCAGGAGGTACTATTCTTGTGTGCGCTATAATCCGCGCTTCATTATCTTTTCCTAGCACATGCAAACAACTATAATCTTTCCCATCTGCATCCAAATAGGGACAGTCCTGTTCTACTACAAATACCTGTTGGCGCAATGCCAGCATTTCATATAATTCCCTAGTGGTAAGTTGGTCAAAAGCTTTATGGTAAAAATGAATATCCATTATCGATTAGATTCTGTCTCTTGATGACCAATGGTCTTAGAATTAGAAGGCTGAGTGTTCTGTATTTCTTTAGGCGCTTCTACTCTTTTAGTCTTTAAGTCCACTTTACTCCTAGCTACGAATGCCAATACCCCAGAAGTAAGCATGCAAACAAGCATAAGATACTTAAGATGAAAGACCATGAATGAGAAGCCTAAAAAAAGAAAAACAAAGACGGAGG
>CAZIMH010000130.1:0-8125 GCA_964540155.1 uncultured Saprospiraceae bacterium | reverse complement strand
ACAATATACAGGCACAATCACCTTAGCACGGTAGATATACTAGTTAAATCAGAACAATTTTTTAATTTCCAATGATGCGAAGGTCAATATATATTAGTATTCTATCCTTTCTATTGATAGGTTTTTCTATAGATGTCTATGCCGCACATATAGTAGGTGGAGATGTATCTTATACATTTTTGTCCTTCTCCAACAACAACACCCAAGTAAACTATCGTGTCAGATTTAATATGTATTTGGACAACTTTAGTCCAGGTGCGGATTTTGAAGAGCAAGCTGAGTTCGGAGTCTACCAGCGACAAGCGGATGGCAGTTGGGCCTTTTTTGACAGCAGAATTGCAGATCCGCAAAATGCAGGAATAATTATCCAAGATGATAATCCATGTCTGGATGAACTAGATGATGTTGGTGTACAATCCGCCTTCTATGAGTTTGATGTTACACTAGATATTGTGGATCAAGACTATATGATTGCCTATCAACTGTGTTGTCGTAATAGGTCTAGTAGTAATATTGATAATAATGTTGTAGGTAGTGTATTCAATATTATCATATCGCCAGAAGCCCAGCGTACAGGCAACAGCAGTCCAACCTTTGATAGATTCCCACCTATTTTCATTTGTAATGGTTTTAACCTTGGCGTAAGCTTGGCTGTCAGTGATATAGATGGTGATGACGTTGTTTATTCTTTCTGCGCTCCACTACAATCGGGTGGCGGTTTTGCTATTGGACCAGATCCCTGTGAATTGTTTGAGCCACCGGCTGCGGGTTGTCTACCTCCTTTTGGTAGAGTTAATTTCCTTGACCCCTATTCCGCAGAAACCCCATTGCTAGGAAATCCCCTAGTACAGATAGATCCAAGTACAGGTATTATTTCAGGGGTGCCGAACGCATTAGGTCAGTTTGTCGTAGGCGTTTGTGTAGAAGAGTTTAGAAATGGCGAATTACTTACCAGTATTACAAGAGATTTTCAGTTCAATGTTGTACCCTGTGTTCAAAGAATTCTGGTTGATTTAGAATCAGATGAAGTCGTGGTACAAGGCTCTAATATTATAAACCTAATTAATGTATGTGGCGATAGTGCGGTTTCTTTCATTACGTCTACAGAAGGCAGTGCTGTTAATAATTATGAATGGAATATTGTAGGACCAGACGGGAATCCATTCTTTATGCAAAATGGTTCTTCACTTAATGAATTGGATTTATTATTACCAGAAATTGGCGAGTACAATGGATTTGTAGTGGTCGATGATGGAACAGAATGCAGAGACACCGCCTTTTTTAATGTCACAAAATCAGGCGAAGCACAGGCTGATTTCATAGTTGAAAATTTAGATACTTGCTTTGCCTCAGAAATTGATTTTATAGATCGAAGCTCTACTAGGAATGTAGACATTACTGATTGGCAATGGGTGATAAATGATAATGTCTTAAGCAATGATCAAAATTTTTCCATAGAGTTTCAGGAAACAGGCATTCAAGAGATTAGTTTGATTGTCACAGATGACGCAGGATGTATAGATACCCTTACCGAGTCATTGAATTATAATCCTTTACATGAAGGGTCAGTATCTATCTCAATAGATACTGTTCTTTGTGCCAATGATTCCATCTTATTCAATGGCGTGTGGTTGACTGAATCAGGCACTTTTGGAGAGGTAATTCCGTTTGTGGAGACCGGCTGTGATTCTGCTGGATTTATGATTAACCTAAGCATACTACCAGCACCAGAAGTCATCACGATGGATGCTTCTATTTGTGAAGGAGAAGTTTTTAGTTTTTTCAATCAAGATCTAAATAGTACTGGTGTATTTACAAATAACATCGTTTCTCAGCAGTCAGGCTGTGATTCGATTATCACCATCTTGAATTTGGAAGTAATAGAGGTGCCACAGCTTGCTACACAACAAAGTGAGATATTTCTACCAGCTAATCAAGACAATTCATTACCAATATCAATATCTGGAGAATTCGAAAATATAGTCTGGTCACCGTCTACAGGGTTAAGTTGCTCAGATTGTCCTAATCCTACTGTCAATTTTAATCAGGATATGACATATAGCGTAGTCGCAAACAATGTATTAGGATGTGCTGATTCCCTTTCTATAAATGTCAACTTTGTCACTGTGCCCGATAGATACTTTATTCCAAATATATTAGGAGGCACTGAGTTTTCAAATGAAAACAACATACTGTACTTACAAACTATAGATGAAGCGCTCAATGATGTAACCTATAATCTCAAAGTCTATGACAGATGGGGAAATCTTCAGTTTGACGGTGAAAATTTGCTTATCAATGATATGAATTCAGGATGGAATACGGCATCTATAGATTCAGGTGTCTATGTCTATCTCTTCGAAATAATCGATTTCTTTGATACCACATTAGAGGCTGGTAACGTAACAGTAATCAAATAAGGAGCTTATCCATTAAATTAGGTTAATACTTTTTGTGTAGACCGACTTATCTTAGCCTCCAATCAATCCTTATGAATGGTAGATGATTTAGTGCTTAATGTAGATAAGGCAAGCGTTGCTTACATCAATATTACCTTGGCGCTCATTATGTTTGGGATAGCCCTAAATCTGACTATAGATAATTTCAAGTCAGTATTTAAAACGCCAAAAAAATTGGCTCTGGGTCTCCTTTCTCAGTTAATACTACTTCCTTTATTTACGTATCTACTTATTTTAATTACAAAGCCAAGTCCATCCATAGCGCTAGGAATGATACTTGTATCCTCCTGTCCTGGTGGCAATATTTCCAATTTCATAAGTTCTCTGGCGAAAGCAAATGTAGAACTATCCATCAGCCTTACCTCGATTACTTCTGTGGCTTCCATAGGATTCACTCCCTTGAACTTTTTATTTTACGGTAACCTCTATCCTCCAGCTCAAAGCATTCTTAAAGAGATCAAAATGGATTGGATCGAAGTCATTCAGACAATTGGATTGATTATTATCATACCCATCATACTCGGGATGCTAACCAAAAAGTATTTTAACCGTATTGCTCTGAAGCTATTCAAACCAATGGAGGTGGGTTCCATGATTATGTTTTTGCTTATTGTAATTGGCGCATTCATAGCAAACATGCATAATTTCATGGCCTGTATTTCCGCTGTTTTCTTTTTAGTACTTCTGCACAATGGAGGGGCCTTGCTTATTGGATACTGGACAGCGAAATTGGGTTCATTATCTTTAATTGATAGAAAATCACTCTCTATAGAAACAGGAATTCAAAATTCAGGTTTGGGCTTGTTAATTATATTCACATTCTTTGAAGGGTTAGGAGGAATGGCTATTGTCACAGCTTGGTGGGCGATATGGCATATCATCTCCGGTTTCACTATTGCATTACTATGGAGAAGATAATAAAGAATATATTTCATTGGGTAGCTAAATCCTTAGCCAAGGTTAGTTTACGATTTTACTTTAGAGGGATAGCGTTCGAAGGGAAGCAGAATATTCCTACTGAAGGTCCACTGATATACGCTGTCAATCACCAGAATGCCTTCTTAGATGCAGTTATAGTAGGAGGCTTCTCTCGCTTGCCCACTTATTTCATGACCAGATCAGATGTTTTTGTTCCACCTTTTGATTGGTTTCTTGATGCACTTAAGATGATGCCTATCTATCGAATAAGAGATGGATATAAGTCTTTATCTAAGAATGATGCCATATTCGAAACTTGCAACAAACTTTTGAAAGAGAAGAAAGCTATTCTGATTTTTCCAGAAGGCAATCATGGATTAGATTATTATTTACGACAGTTGACAAAAGGGATATCTAGGATTTCCTTACAATCGCAATCTAGCATGGATGTGGCTATTAAGATTATTCCTACTGGTCTCAATTATTTTAATCACTTTCACTCAGGTCATAAGCTTATAGTAAAGTATGGTGAACCTATAGATGTTACAGATTATCTAGCTGCATACAATGATCATAATCATAAGGGTCTTAAGAAAATCACAGATGCTATCTCCGTAGAGATGCAGAAAACTTTAGTAATTCCGACTAACTCTGATGACTATTCCACCCAGAAAAAAATATTCCAACGTAAGAATGAATCTAGTTCATTTTCTTCTTTACGTTCAGGAATAAATGATATTGTAAAGACCAGTGATGAAAGAAAGTATCCTGTTCTATCGCGAGTTGGGGCACTATTTTCATTGCCAAATTTGCCTCCACTATTACTAACCTGGTGGGTGCTCAAGAATAAGGTGAAGCAAAAGATTTTCTATAGCTCCATCAAAGTAGCAATGCTTATATTCATATTTCCATTTTGGTTTCTTATCGTATTTGGTTTAGTATGGCTTTTTGCGGGATTGAAATGGGCAGCAATTGTATTAGCAATACAAATAGTTACATTAATTATCAGAAGGGAATTAGTTAGATTCAACCATTAGTATGGTGCTTACTCACAGTTAAAGTTATATAATGAAATTTCAAGATTATTCGTTGCATGACAAGGTGAAGAAAGCGCTTGATTTAATGGATTTCAGAAGACCGACTGACATTCAGTATAAAGCTATTCCAAGCATTATGAAGGGTGAAGATGTGCTAGCTGTGGCACAGACGGGTACAGGAAAAACGGCGGCTTACGCTATACCGACTGTAGATCGCATCTATAAAGCCAAGTTGTCTGAGCGACGGAGTACTGGTGCTAGATGTCTAGTCCTTGCACCTACCCATGAACTGGCGGAGCAAATCTCAGGTGTCTATGAGCAGATTACTAAATACACCACACTTAAAGTTGCCTCGATTATAGGCGGGGTAGACCAGGACCCACAAATAGCTAAGCTAACCAGTGGTGTAGATATCATTATTGCGACACCTGGTAGAATGTTTGACCTCATAAGTCAAGGTTTCTTAAAAGTGCACCATGTGGAGGTGCTGATTCTCGATGAGGCAGATCATATGCTAGAGTTAGGGTTTCTTAGAGACATACAAGACCTCGTCAGAAAGTTGCCCAAGCGGCGCCAGACACTTTTCTTCTCTGCCACAATCAATGATAAGATCAAGAAAGTAGCCTATGGCATTGTCAGGCAGGGAGCTATACGTATTCAATTGTCCCCAAAAGATCCAGTAGCTAAGAAAATAGATCACTATGTACTTTATGTAGAGATGGATGATAAGCGATTCTTCTTAGAGAGAGTCATTGCTGAGAATCCAGAAAGTAAAATTCTTGTCTTCGTTCGTACTAAGGTAAGGGCAGAACGTGTAGCTAAGGCCATGGCAAGAGTAGACATCAATACTGTTACTATGCATGGTGACAAGACACAGGAAGAGAGAAGTGCCACACTATTGGCTTACAGAAATGGTGAGGTCATGGTCATGATTGCCACAGATATTACGGCTCGAGGTATTGATATACCTGATGTGACGATTGTTATCAATTATGATTTACCTACAGAACCAGAGAACTATGTCCATAGGGTAGGAAGGACTGGTAGAGCTAGTAAGCGTGGATACGCCTATAGCTTTTGTGCAAGGCAAGAATTACCAATACTTGAAGCAATAACTAGCTACCTTAAGAAAGAAATTAAAGAAGTCAAGCTGACTAAGGGCGCTTACAAAGAAACGTTGAGTATAGAAAAAGATAGAACCAAGGATATCGAAGCACTTATAACTGACATTGAAGAATACGAGAAAAAGAAGAAGAAAAAGAAGCGGCGTAGGAGAAAGTGATGAATTAATGTATGTATAACAAGTACCTCAGGATTTTGAGTCCAGATTTTTTTGATGTCAAGTTTTTAAAAGCTTGGTAAAAGTATACTTTAGAAGTAAGTTAAGTTTTAAGTTTGCCCTACTTAGTTAATTGTTATCTACCATCTATAAGTAAATGATTTTAATGTCCAGATTTACCGCTTTAGCATTTTGTACCCTTTTTATATTTTCTGTTCTTTCTTGTAATCAAGATTCATCCCAGCAGAATAATCCCAATAGTTCTAATGTAAAACAAAGTTCTCCAACTTCTACCATAGGGAATGTTGACTTTCGCACAATCAGTGCTAAGAAGTCAGGCGTTGATTTCGTGAATAAGATATCAGAAACCCCTGGTCGAAGTCAGATAGAATGGGACTACTTCTATAATGGCGGCGGCGTGGCATTGGCAGATTTTGACAATGATGGCTTGACAGATATTTTCCTTTGTGGCAATGATAGCCCCAATGGCATTTATCGTAACAAAGGAAATTTCCAGTTTGAAGACAAAACAAAAACTGCTCTACCCAATAGAGCAAGCTGGACAATCGGTGCTACAATTGTTGACATAAATAATGATGGATGGCAGGACATATATGTTTGTAATACTGGACCAGATAATGATGAGCAAAAATTAAAGAACCAATTATTTATCAATAATGGGAACTTTACATTTACAGATAAAGCAGCTGAGTATGGTGTTGACTTATCGTCATATTCTGTACAAGCAGACTTCTTTGATTATGACAATGATGGTGATCTAGACCTATGGGTAAATAACCATGGAAGATATAGAAGAATCAGGTCAATCATGGCAGAAGAGAACATCCAGAATGTTAGGAAGAATGAAACTTTACTAGGGAAAATAAACAATGTCAAAAAGCCAGGAATAGCCAAAAGCAAATCCAAGCTATTAAGAAATGATGGTGGTAAGTTTACTGATGTTACGGTGGCAGCAGGTGTAAGTAGTTTATCATTTGGATTAGGATTATCCATTGCAGATTATAATGATGATGGTTTCCTAGATGTCTATGTTGCTAACGATTATTGGATACCTGATTACTATTATATAAATAATGGAAATGGAAAATTCACTAATCGTTCTGATCTGATAGGTCACAACTCATTCTTTGCAATGGGTAGTGATGCCGCTGATTATAACAATGATAATCTACTAGATTTAGTGGTCGTGGATATGACACCTAAAGATCATTTTAGAAATAAGACATTAATGGAGTCCATGGATGTAAAGAGATTCAATCTTTTTACCCATATGGCAAAGTTCACAAGACAGTACATGTTTAACTCTTTCCAAGTAGGTGTTGGAAATGGATATTTCAGTGAGATTGCTAATGCGCTTGATGTTGGTCTAACTGATTGGAGTTGGGCACCGCTACTTTTCGATATGGATAATGATGGCCATAATGATCTCTATATTACAAATGGATATTATCGAGATACTAAGAATCAAGATTATCGGTCTAAGTTGGGGAAATATGACCCTTCAAAAATTAGAGGTAAGAGTGCTTTTGAAAATCTTCAGAGTTTGCCATCTATCCCTGTAGATAATGCAGTTTTTAAGAATAAAGGCAATTCACAGTTTGAAAATATTACTAAGACAGCGAGTAATTTAGAAAGTTCTTTTTCTAATGGTGCGGCATATGGAGACTTAGATAATGATGGCGACCTAGATATGGTTATCAATAACCTCAATTCTCAGCCGACAATCATGCAGAATCATTCTTCTGAGAATAATTATCTCAGGGTCAAACTACAATCTAGGAAAGAAGCTGATGTGAAATTCAGTCAGTTGGTTTTATATTCTGGAGGACAAGAATACAGAAGAGATTATGCATTTACCAGAGGTTATGCTTCTCATGTGGAGCCTATTGTCCATTTTGGAATTGGACAATCCAATGTAATAGATAGTCTTATTATAAGATGGCCGTCTGGAGAAAAAAGCAAGCTCACAGATGTTACTATTAATCAAACTTTAAAGATTGATGCGCTTGCGCAAAATAGACAATCAATTCCCACTGCAAAGGTAAACCCCTCATTTATTAATGCTTCCAACTTGCTTTCAAGAGCTAATGCTATTCATGCAGAAACATTCTTTGATGATTTCAAAAAGGAAGTCTTATTGCCACAAAAATATTCAACACTCGGACCCGCCCTTAGTGTAGGTGATATCAATAAAGATGGTATCTCTGAGTTTTATCTTGGGGGTAGTGCCGGTTATCCTGGCAAGCTCTTCAGTCTGCAAGGAAATTCTTTTGTGCAAATTCCAAATTCAGATTTTGAACGTGACAGCTCGTTTGAAGATCTTGCTTCTGTTTTTATAGATGTAAACTCAGATGGATTATTGGATTTGTATGTATCATCAGGTGGTGGTGGTGACGTCCAAAATTCTGTAC
>CAZIMH010000129.1:0-8234 GCA_964540155.1 uncultured Saprospiraceae bacterium | reverse complement strand
GGAAGAATTAAAGGATCTATTGTGTCAGGCGTAGAGGGACAAGCTTTGGCATTTGCGCTAGACAGATTACAGGACAGAGGTAAGTTCTTCATAGCGCCTGGAGACAAAGTGTATAAAGGGCTAGTGATAGGCGAGAACACCAAAGCTAACGATCTAGAAGTCAATGTTATAAAAGGGAAAAAGCTGACCAATATGAGAAGTGCAGGTGCGGATGATGCCGCTAAGCTGGCTCCCAAAATTGTCCATTCCTTAGAAGAAGCGATGGAATATATCAAAGAGGATGAGTATCTGGAAGTAACGCCGGAAAGTCTGAGAATGAGAAAGATATAAGGCAAGAGAAGTAAGAAAGGAAGGAAAATAAAAAGCTATCGTAGAATACCATTATTTCAGGTATTCTACGATAGTTATCTTCATAAGGAATTACTCTACGACAACCATTCTGATTGTCTTTGTTCCTTTTTCATTAGCAAGGTTGACCCAGTATAATCCAGGTGCCATATTTTCATTATCTATTTGAATGTTCTGACGACCACTTTGTAAGGTTACGTTCTGAGTATGTACCTTTTGACCAGTCGCATTGACTATACTCATATTCAGGTTTTCTTGGTTACCTGATTCTATAGAAAGTACAAATGACCCTTGATTAGGATTAGGTGCTAAGCCTACTTCCAATAGTCCTTCCAACTCATTAGTACTTGTAGTCTCTACGACAACCGTTGTCGTCAATACTCTTGTCCCGCATCTATTGGATACAGTAACGATGACATCATAAGTGCCTAGTTGATTGAAAGTATGTTGTGGATTCTGCTGCGTACTGAATTGGCCATCTCCAAATTCCCAGAAGATAGAAGTCACATCAGTAAAGTTACCGTTGAACTGGAAGGTCCCAGCGCCGATCTCGTCCACGCTAAAACCACCTCCAGGTACATCTATCACTTGTATCACAGCCGTTTCAGTTATCGATCCAGCTTCGTTGGATAGATTTAGCGTGATCGTTTTTTCACCAGGTATGAAATAAGAGATCTGATGAGGTCCTGACTGATCAGAAGTTGGTGGCAGCGCAAATTGACCAAAATCCCAATCAAAGTCTAGAAGCACTCCTGATGTGATAGCACTTACCCTTACAGGTTCTAATTGGCAGTACGTTATATTTGGAACATCTAAGTTAGCTGCCGGTAATTGAATAGCTCTTTCAGTAATGTTCACATTATCTATAAAGAGATCTGTACCTCTATCACTGTCGCCGATTATTCTGAATATAACTTGATCGTTACCTCTGAATTGGGAAATATCAACTTCCTGCTTAGCCCAATTTATCGGACTATCCGGCATCTCAAAAGGAATATTAGTTGTGTTTAGTTCTGCACCTCTCTTATGGTAAAATGTGTCAGAAAATGTAGCACCACAATCTGTACTAACATCTATAAGTAAGGCATCATCGTCTTCCTGATTATGGAAATATGCCATTTCAAAGGAAAGAATTAGCGCATCATCACCTGCAGGCGATAAGTCTACTGGTACCATAGATAGGTAATCATCAGTGTTATTTCTATTGACATCACTAAATGGCATTGTCAACATAGAACTTTGATTACCTAGTAAACTTAACGCAAAAGAGGTCACCCAAGTCACATCATCCACTGGGCTATCTACGACCCAGAAGTCAGGTAGATTAGTATCACTGAATGATTCGAATACAGGATAATCTTCTCCACCACTTAGATAAAGAGGTCCTACTAGGTTAATTGTATCATTGAAATTCAATGTTTCATTAGGATGAGAAATCCATGTTTTCAGATTGAATTCTCCATTACCTGAAATGGAAAATGGATCAGCAAAGGTGTACAGAATTGTATCTTCTATCCCTAAAGTCCCAGTAAAAATTTCTGTGACAATAGGTTCATCATTGACTTGATAGGATATTTCGATATTATCCAATGGGTTATTACCTGAGTTAGCAACAACTACAGAAACAGTTTCTTCCAATGTACCAGCACAGGTAATAAAGCTTGTCATTTCTGGTACCATTACATCTCTCATCGTCAAGTCGAAATCCAATTTGCAATTAAGGAGTCCTTCTTCTGTATTACCAGATACACTTCGGCGACCTTTGATGCCATTCGGGAAATTTGCTGATACAGCAAACCACTGAGTTTCGAAAGGATTAGAAATCGGCATTCTGGTCATGTTCTCAGTTACCGTAGTGAATACCTCCATATATTTTGATCCTAGTCTATAAACATCATAGCTTTCTGCACCTGGAACTGGATCCCAACTAAATAACATATCATTACCACATACTTCTAAGATTTCAAAATTTCTAGGGACTCTGGTCACTGTCATCGGTTCGCTGATAACAGTCTCATTTCCTCTTGTAATAGATAAGAGTACTTCATTAGAAGTATATGCTGGGATAGCGACATTCATGTTTTGAGCATTAGCACTAGCAGACCCTAATTCAATCCATGAATTACCGTTGTCATCTGAAATGCTTATAGTGTATCTTGAGCCATTTGGTTCAGCTTCCCAGTACACTGTTTCAGTTGTAGAGGCGACTAATTGCTCACCACCAAAAGGGTAGATAAGTGTTACTTCATCCATTCTTACTTCCCAAGTAATGTAATACTCCACATCTCCGAATGGAACTTCCAGACCATGTAAGTCGACCACATACTCACCGGCAGCTGGATTTTCTACAAATAACTGCTCTTGGTTATTAAGGTGATCTTCATCTTCTACTGCTGGCTGGTTTAGTAAGGCAGGGACTGGTGTAGAATTCAGAACCAATGGTAGATGTTCCATGCCATCAGGCGTCGTTAATCTAGTATCTATATCATTTAACAGCGCTTTATTACTTGCAGAACTACCAGGTCTATCAGCCCAATAAGTCATTATTCTTAATTCTCTGGCACCATCAGGAACTGATACCGTGAATTGTGATCTTTCATCTCTTGTCAGCGTACCAGCTTCATAAGTTCTATCTTCTATGGCTATAGCCGCTCTAAGCGCATTTGCCGTACCCCAACCAAAAGTGAAATCTGGACCAGGATTACCCAAATCATCAGCCGTATTCATCATTATCGCTTTGAGTAGCGCGGCATCTGCTGTCTCACCATTATTATTATCTCTATGTGCTTGATGTAGCATAGCCATTACGCCAGCGATACCAGGTGCAGCACCAGATGTGCCACCAAAATTTTGGTAGTTATGATCGTTAGTGGTAGATACATGTAAGGCTCCGTTAGAAGCCAGATCTGGCTTTATTCTTCCGTCAGAGGCTGGCCCTCTAGAACTGGTATTCTCTATCACACCCACTTTATTAGTGTTGGCTACTGCAATTACATTCTTTCCTTGCTTATGTCCACCAGTTATATTTCCCCATTGTTCACCTGCACCAAATCCACACTCATTATTATTACTATTTCCAGCAGAGAATACATGCATCAGTGTTGGATTATCATAACACTGATCATCAACAGTACTTGCGGTAGTGGTATAACCGCCATTGCAACCATTACTGTATGAGGAGTTAGTAACTAAAACACCATTAGAACGGTGGAGTTGCATCGTTATAGCATCCGTAAAACTTGGAATATAATCTACTGCATACAAATCCGCTCCTGCTGCCATACCTCTGTTTCTAGGGTCTCTATTTCCTGATCCAGCCATAATACCGGAAACGCCATCACCATGGGTACCTCTATCAGGAAAGGCATTATCATCAGCTTGGAATAATCTTCCATGAAAATCAACGTGATCAAAAATTCTTCCATCATCTCTGCATAATACAGCAACTCCATCTCCATTGTAATTCCTACCAAGCGGCGTCTGGGTATCTATAGTGTTCGCTCTTACCAGTGCTCTGCCTGGAATCTCATCAGCGATAGATGGCCCTGGGCCTAATTCTAAACTAAAGATGTATGGTAATGCAGCCACTCTTTCAATATCTTCAAGTGGAATCTGCGCCATAAAATAATTATTGAATCCATTAGACGAGGTAATATCTACATCATCATAGGCAAAGCTTCTCAATAAGGTCTTATGGTCTATGCTCTTATCAGCAGCCAGTGACACTTCTATGTAATCATTGGTAACATAAGCCCAGTCCGGAATATCTTTGGCTTGGATACGATCAGAAATTACTAAATCCATTCGTATGTCAGATACGTGTCTCACATTCATACGCTTCAATCTATCCGGTCTGAATGATTCTGGAAATGATACGTAGTAGGCTTTATGTGGGATATATTCTAACAGTTGTATACCCTCACTTTCCATATCCGCAATTTGCGACTTCGAAGGAATGGATTCGAATTGGACTAACTTGTAGTACCTTCCGTGAGCAATATCTTGCTTGCTGAGAGTAACCTCTGATATAAATTCATCCAGATTTTCACTCAGTAATAAACTACCGTTTCTGAATTGTACTTCATTGGACAGTTGTCCGAATAGAACAGAACACAGTAGAAAAAAGAAAAAGGTTGTATAGATTCTCATGTGATAGGCTATTGATGTGATTAACTAAGCATTTAAATTAGTTAATTTATAACTTATCAAATGACAAATTGGATCAAGAATTCTTAATCAAATTGAAGAGTTGTAGCTAGTCCGACACATAACGCTGATTGGCACTCGAATATGGATAAAGACAATCTATATGTGTTCTACTTAATTATGACTTCATCTGTAAAAACCCAGCATTTGTGGCCAGCTCCCTTATGATGTGGGGGACAGACACCTTGTGTTTTTGCCACTACTTTAACATATCTGGACTGTCCAGGCTTCCGAACTACAAAATCTTTGACGATGGAACCCTTGTCGGTCGTTTTTATAACATTGTTGTGTAGGGTCTCTAAAAGGGACCATTTTCCAGGCAGACCCACATAGACTTCCATGTCAGTGGGCATAAATATCCATGAGTTTTCATCTTGCAAGAATCCCATTCTTACTTCCGAGAATGAGGACTTTTTCCCTAAATCTATAACGGCCACAGCATCTACACCTTCATAGCCTTGCCAAGTACCATTTCTAAAATCCTGACCTCCCCTTATCTGATCTATTAATGCGTTGTCTCCACCTGCTGCATATTGTGACGCATAAGCATTTTCTAATTCTATTTGTTTGTCGGTATCCATTTTAGTGTAGTAACTGGTCGCTTTTTGGCTAGGGTAGGCCCCTTCTTTCTCGGCCCAGGTAGTTAGACTGGCATTAGAAGTAATTTTTATCGGTTCTGTATAGAGCTTAGCTTCAGCATTATTCAGACTGTAGTAGATATTAGACTCCGCTGTAGCAGATTGGATTTCTATTTCTGTCTCATTTCTAAATGATCTATCTCCTCTAACGATGACTGGTACTGTCACCAATTCGTTATCTACGATTCTACTCGCAGGTCTATGAAGCTTAGTGTGGCCATAATCCTTGTTAGGCTGATCACTCATAACAAAATAAAGACTGGGTCCCTCCATAAGGAGTTCATGGGTGAGGTAGGTTTTGTCATAGTGACCTTCGCCTTCATAGACTTCATTTATGTAGATATTCTCATCAGAATTATTCTCTGTCTGAATAAGAATAGATCGGTCATTTTCGAGAAATATTTCTACTTCATCAAACCAGGGTGAGCCTATAATATACTCATTACTTCCTGGTGCAACGGGGTAGAATCCCATAGCACTAAAAACCAACCATGCACTCATCTGACCGCAATCTTCATTACCAGATAGACCGTCAGGGGAGGCTGCATACAAGTCGTCCATAATCTGACGTACATATTTCTGTGTCTTGTATGGCTGACCTAGATAATTGTATAGATAGGCGATATGATGACTGGGTTCATTGCCATGGGCATACTGACCTATCAGTCCTGTGATGTCCGCCTGATGACGACCAGAGGTTGCTTTTGGTGCCATGAACAGTGCATCCAATTTATCGATGACTACTTTTTCTCCACCTAGGAGATCAGTCCAGCCCTCTATGTCTTGTACTGTACTAAAGCTATATTGCCATGAATTGGCTTCAGTATAATTAAAGTTGACTTCTGCGGGGTCAAAGGGATAGAACCATCTGTTATTACTTCTGGCTCTCATATGCTGCGTCTCAGGATCTATTAGATTCTTATAATACTGAGCCCGACGATAGTATTCTGAAGCGATTTTGTTTTTACCCATTTTTTCAGCCATCTTGGCTATTGTCCAGTCATCATAGGCATATTCCAAACTTTTGGAGACACTCTCAGCTTCATACGCAGTAGACAAGAACCCATTTTCTATGTATTCAGGGATGCCTAGTCTATCAGCAGTAGAACTATGTACCATCGCATCTAAAGCCATATCTACATCATAGTCGGTAATGCCTTTTAGGTAAGCATCTGAGATGACTGGTGCAGCATGATAACCAATCATACAGCCTGTATAGTTGGCTGAGAGTTCCCACATAGGCAGCTGTCCGCCTTGCTGGTACTGACTCATAAAGGTTTTTATATAGTCATTGGTCCGCTTCTGATCTATAATCGTAGCCAGAGGATGTAAAGCTCTGTAGGTGTCCCAAAGGGAAAAGATTGTATAGTGATCATAATTTTCAGTCTTATGTATTTTCAGATCTGTCCCTAGATATCTTCCATCTACGTCTGAAAAGATGTTTGGCGCTATCATAGTGTGATACAAGGCTGTATAAAATATGGTCTTCTTTTCTTTATTCTTATCGGTTACTTTAATCTTAGATAACTCATTGGTCCATAGTTTTTCTGCTTCTGAGAGGGTCTGATCGAAATCCCAATGGTTGATTTCTTCTTCTAGATTCTTTCGAGCGCCAGCGATATCTACCGAAGAGATACCTACACGGACTTTGATGGTATTTTGGCCATTACCGAAATCAAGGGCGGCTTTAATGGAGGTACCCTTAGCTGCCGTGAAGCTTTTATTAGCAACACCATCTGATAAGATTTCATGTTCTTTTATAGGTTGGTCAAACTGAATGACGAAGTAAAATCGCTGTTCAGTTGCCCAGGCATCTGAATGCCTATAGCCTTCTATTTCTGTCTCATTGACAAGCGTCAGTTGGCTATCGATCACCTTATCTCGATGTTCTAAATCTATCAGAATCTTTCTGGCCTCCCTCCCAGAATAGGTGTACTCATGCATCCCGGCTCTCGGTGTCGATGTAAGGGCGACATTGATACCATACTTCTCTAGTCTGGTACTGTAGTAACCTGGCGAGGCCGTCTCATTTTCTTTGGAAAAAATGGAGCCGTAGCCATCTGATCCAGGATAGCCATTTTCATAGTTTGTTTTGCCGGTAAAAGGCATAAGAAGTAGGTCGCCATAATCAGAGACTCCTGTTCCACTGAGATGTGTATGACTGAATCCATAGACTATAGTATCTGTATAATGGTAGCCACTACAGCCATCCCATCCAGTCAATCTGGTATCAGGACTGAGTTGCATCATTCCATAAGGCACAGTGGCCCCAGGAAAGGTATGTCCATGACCGCCTGTTCCTATAAATGGATCTACATAACTAATGACATCCTGACTGTAGCTATTAACTGTAATGAAAAGAAAACTGATTAAAATACACCGATACATCCGACTATTTATTTACGCAATAAGATAGATGAATTTCAGTAAAGATTGTTAGCTATAACAGTTTTTGCTCATGTTTGGTAATGGAATATACAAGCGTATAAAAAAAACCCCTTTCACAGCGTGTGAAAAGGGTTCGTTTTTATCTTACGTTGGCGATTACTATCTTATCTTATTTATCTTACCATGACTTATGAGCGCATTGTTATCTACTATTTTGTACAAATAGATGCCTTCATTTAAAGTGCGCAAATTTATTCTTTGACTGTTAGCAGACAATAGTTCTGAGTATACCATTTTACCTAAATTATCATAGATATAAAGTTGCTTTGGATTTCCTATTTGGCTAAAAGTTACATTCCAGTCTTGTGTTACCGGATTAGGGAAGGTCTGTACATCTATCACCTCCGACAAATCTGACGTATTAGAGGTACAAGATAACCCAGGTACCTGAATGCCAACGGCGTTAAAATCTATGTCTCTTTCTGTAAGATCATTAGCTAATACAAGCAGCTCTTCACTTTCTTCATCCCCTATGTTTTCTAGTGTGAAATCACTGATTTCACAACTTTGACCTAAGGCTGTAAATGAGAATCTGACAAGAAGCGTCTGGTCAGGTAAGGTTACAGGCGCAAAATCTGCCCAGATAATTCTTAC
>CAZIMH010000128.1:0-8294 GCA_964540155.1 uncultured Saprospiraceae bacterium | reverse complement strand
TCATTGAAGAAACCATACAGTTTGTAGAAAGAGAATTAATGGATAAGAATGGTGGCTTCTATTCTTCATTAGATGCAGATAGTGAAGGAGAGGAAGGCAAATTTTATGTTTGGTCTGAAGAAGAGATAGACAATCTAATAGGACAAGGTCCTGAATTAGAAATATTCAAGAAATACTATGACGTCAATAAAAGAGGGAATTGGGAGCACAAGGTCATTTTGCGTAAAGTGGAGGATCTAGAATTACTAGCTAAGGAAGTAGGATTGGACGCCGAAACCGCTTGGCAAAAATTGACAACTATTCGAAATAAATTATTGAACGAACGAGCCAATAGAGTGAGGCCGCCAACTGATGATAAGATTCTTACCAGTTGGAACGCGTTAATGATATCCGGATACATAGATGCCTACGATGCATTAGGTAATCAAGAATACCTAGAAACAGCCATCAGCAGTACTGATTTTCTTCTGGCGAAACAAATGAAAAAGGATGGGCAATTACTTAGAAATCATAAAGATGGCAACTCATCTATTAATGCTTTCTTAGATGATTATGCGCTAATGACTACATCACTGCTCAAATTGTATCAAGCGACATTCGATGAAAAATGGATAGAAAAAGCTAATAAACTTACCGCTTATGCCATAGAGCACTTCTATAATGACGAAACCAAAATGTTTGACTATACATCTAAGTTAGATCCCCCTTTGGTAGCCAAGAAAGCTGAATACAATGACAATGTAATTCCATCATCCAATTCTTCTATGGCTAGAAGTCTATTTACACTAGGGACATTAACATATAACAAGTCTCACTTAGAAATGTCCAAGCAGATGCTTAATAACATGATGCCACAACTGGAAAAAATGGAGCATTTGAGTTTTTATAGTAATTGGTTACAATTACTGTTAGATCATCTAATGGCACCGTTTGAGGTTGCGATAGTGGGAGAGCAGGCGCATGAAAGAAGAAAGGAACTTGTAACAAATTACTTAGGCAATTCTATCTTCTTAGGTGGAAAGGATGAAGGGAGCCTAGCTTTGCTAGAAAGTAAGCTTGATCCAGAAGTGACCAGAATCTTTGTATGTCAAAATAAAGTCTGCAAGTTTCCAGTAGAGACTGCAGGTGATGCATTACCGATGATTAAGCACTAAAGCTTATTCTATAATTCTACCAGGATAGCGTTCGATTAAGTCTGAGGAAGATATATTAGATAATAGTGTCAACCCTTTGTCTTTAACTAGATTGTATAACACTGACATTATCTTATTATATGTAGGTAATGAAGTATGGACAGAAGTACTATCGTAAAGAATAATTTCTGGATCCTTACTGAGTCCTATAGCAATTTGTAATAAGTGTCTTTGTATAACTTCTAAGTTGTCCACTTTCTTCGTCCATTCGATACCGAGTCGATTGACAAATTCTTGATTACTGGCTGAGCGCATACCTATACTCTCAAGATATAATTCGAGGTTTTCTTTTGCTGATAAGCTAGACCATAAATAGTTGTCATCGTTTATGTGGCCTATGTTCTTTCTGATAGAGATTAAATCGACCTTAGTGGAAGACGACATGTCTATTTGACCAGAGATTAGTCTTTCAAAAACATGTGTTCCGAGTGGGATATTTGAAAAATAGACTATTTCTCCTTTACCAAACTCAAGTCGGTTTGTTAAAATTCCATCAGGAGGTATACTTATCAGTGTATTACTTGTGGTCACTCTGTATTGTTTTGAATGACAGAATATTGCACGGCTGCCCCCAATTATGCATGGTTACTACATCTTCCAGAATCTCTACAGTGCACTCTATCTGAGTATTATTAGCTTTTAATTGCTCAGGCATATTTAATGGAAAATAGTCAGCCTCTTCTGTAACAATACCCCAGAAGCCCATTTCTAATTCTATATACTTTGCTATCCCTTTTAAGACCATTAGTATCTCATGGTTACTTGCCGATTTTGCTTCAGCATTTTTTCTATAGTCGAATTTAGACTTTGTATGATTTTACCTTGTTCTGAGATTGTATGTCTCAGGCTACTTACTTCATGTTGGAAGCCGTTTCTCATATTGGAAGGTGAAGGCATGAATGGGGCTAGCTTATGAGTAACCTGCCAGATTTCTTTCACTTTAGCGGCATCTATAGAATATTCATCGTAAAACGAATTATCTGAAATCAATGATAATGATGCATTGGTTTTTATTCGATTACCTATTCTTTTTACAACGATGCCAGAAGTAGTAACAAGTACATAGACAAAATTATTCTTGATATTTTCCGCCCAATGTTCTTTTTCTACGAAGCTACAGACGAGTGTTTCTCCTGAACATAACGTCGGCTCCATACTATCCCCAGAAATATCAAAGGCTCTAAATGTTCCAAATTTAAAACGATCTCCAGGGAGTGAGAAGGAAGGCAAATCTTTTAAATAAGTCGTATCTAAAAATTGGTCGATGTATCCTGCTTGAGCAGCATAGGGTACGTGAAGTATCCGCTCATTTCCCTCATTATCAGTAACGACCGCTATAACAGGAGATGAAGCAACGGATTCCAACATATCAGGATTACTGAACACTGGTCCTGTACCTAGGAAAATATAGTTTGTGTTAATTTGGAAGGCTTCTGACAATTTAATAATCATATCCATACTTACTTCACGAAGCCCTCGGCATAAATCACTAAAGCATTGATGATGTATGCCAGTTTCCTTTGCAAGCTTTCTATATGATGGTATATTCTTGCTTGCCTTTACTAGTTCTATTGTTTCAATAAACCTCTTTGTGAGCGCTGTCTGCATAGGTCAGTTAGTTTTGCAGTGCTAAAGTAAAGAAGTTTATATTATATTTTATTATAATATGTAAGATATGTTGTTAAAATAATATATTGCCTTATAAACGACTGTTAATCAGCATGTTACTAAAGGTCAATAAATAAGAGCAAAAAAAATGTATATTATTATTTATTCTATATGATTTCTACTCAGTCTTGTCTTCCTTGATTATTTTACAACTCAACCCAAAGTGGTTAACAAAACTTCTCATCTGATTGGCCAAATTTTCATTTTTTGTAGCATTGAAGTATGTATCTGACAAGGCTTTCAATGTGTGAAACATTAACCTGTCCATCTCAGCTACTTGCATGTCTGTAGTCCATAAGTCAATTTTAAAAGTCTCTAATGTGTCTTTATCAAAAAACGAGAGGAGCATCGCTTTTGATTCTCTGGTTTGCTTTCCTTCTTTTGCATCTGCGGTCCAAAGAATCTTTTTAGGTTGACGCTGAGCATCCAATTCAATATTTATTTTTATGTCTGAATTCATATGATTATAGTCCTTTAATGAACAGTCTTTTCCTTTTAAGTAAAGCAAGAATACCTTTATTACCATAGAGATGGGCTGCACCCACTGCATAGAATTTCTTTGAGTCTGATTGCTCGTCGTAAATTCTATTCGCCATGATTACATTCCTTTTATACAACATATCATCCCTCAGTGACCCAAGATTGCTTTTGGACAATTTATAGAGTCGCTTGATATCCTGCTGTACATATAATTCTCTAAGATAATTGACAGATTTTTGGAATTTATTGACATTACCTACCAAATTCTTAAACATCTTAATTTGGACTCCGAGTGGGATACTTTTTAGAAGATTTAGCTGTTCCTCTAAGGTCTCAATACCACCACATTCCATTTTAAGTTGTTTAGCCTTTTTCCATAAAAAAGCATCTAGAGAAAGGATATGTTGCTGATTCAATATTGACTCAGTAATCTTACTGATAGTCAGAAGTGGCAACAGAGGCGCATGCATCATTAAATCAAAGTTGAAAGCTTTCTCCAGGATGTGTGTCGCCTTATCTAATTGTTTCTTGGTTAGATAGTCTGCCAATGATAGCCCATCTGGTATCATGTAATGGGATGGTGCTATTGCTGTCATCGTGTCTATGTCAACTTCGCATCTCATATACTGACATTTATACAACTCATTAATAGCTCTATCTACATGATTGAATGCATCCGCATCTTTTACGTGCATGGTCCCAAATAGATATGATGAAGGTTTATTTCCATCCACGCTTATTTCCCACAGCAAAGTGCTTTTCATCATCGTCCAAAGATTCTGAATTCTAGGAATAATGTATTGGATAAAAAAACAAAATGGCTGCTTCTCCTTGAAGAAACAGCCACTTTTTGGAGGTAAAATTCATCTTTATTCATACTCATAAGGAAGAATCTTGCTCTTCTTCACTTTCGATAAAGTCATGAACGTTTTTAATCTTTCTACTTCTTCAATTTGAGATAATTTCTTGAATAGTAGTTTTTCGTAACTCGGTATATCTTTAGTTATAATTTTTAATAAGAAATCTCCGTCACCAGTGATTATGTATGCTTCAGTAACCTCATCTATGACTGAAAGTTTCTCAATGAAGTTTTCTAATGCATTTTCTTTATTCCAAGCTAATGTTACTAATACGAAGGTGCTTACATTCAGCCCTATCTTCTCTGCATTAACCTTAGCATGGTAGCTCTCAATTATATTAGTTGTCTCTAGCTTCTTTACACGTTCTAATGTGGGTGCTGGGGAAAGCCCAATTTTCTTGGACAAGTCCAAGTTTGTAATCTTACTATTACTCTGTAGAATTTTGATAATTTTTAAGTCTATCTTATCTAGCCTATCTGCCATTATCTATAATTGATTCATCTTCAATAAAAAATCAAAATTAGAATATTATTTTATAATTATGCCTATTTCCTCCAATAAAATTCTTAGAAACGAGGAATTAATTAACATATATTCTAAAAATGAAAAAAGTCCTAGGCTAGGCCTAAGACTAAGAATCAACTATGAAAAAACTCTTTACTTGATTTAGTAACGACGTGAAGTTACTAAATATTATACTTTCATCTGACTATGGGAAGATACCCATTGTCAAGTAATCGTTGGCGACTTTATCTATAGCTGTTACAAATGCAGCTGTCCTTAAGTCTTTTATCTTTTTACGTCTATTGTAAATTTCTCTTATTTGATTATAAGAAGTAATCATCGTTTCTTCTAATCCAGACCTCACCAAGTCTACCTCATCAGCTCCTCTGGTTATGAATGACTTTCGTTTATCTGAAACTGTCTTACCTGTTAATGATTCAACAAGATTGACAATATTAGTGTAAGCATTTTGATCAAAACGCTTCTCTATTCTTCCATATCGCACATGTGATAAGTTCTTGAGCCATTCAAAATAGGACACCGTCACTCCTCCTGCATTGAGATACATATCAGGCACAATAACACATCCTTTCTTAAGTAAGATTTTTTCAGCATCTGCTGTTACTGGTCCATTCGCAGCTTCCGCTATTATCTTAGCATCTACCATCTTGGCATTTTGTTTTGTGATTTGGCTTTCGAGTGCTGCTGGAACTAGAATATCACATTTAATCTTAACCCAGTCTCCCCTCTCTTTAAGTTTCTTGGAACCAGGAAATCCGATAATTGTTCCCTTTGACTTACGATACTTAAGGAGCTTTTCTATATCTATTCCTTTTGGATTGTGTATGGTTCCTTCTCTTTCAGAGACACCGACTACGATAACACCTCCTTCCTTAATAGATATCAGACCTGTATAAGAACCGACATTACCTAAACCTTGAATCACCATCGTTTTTCCTTCAATCCCAGGCTCTATACCCCAGTTTTGACAGTCTTTTTCGTGACTCAATAATTCTCTTAGACCATAAAATACACCTCTCCCAGTTGCCTCCGTTCTTCCTCTAATACCATTTTGATTTACAGGCTTACCTGTGACACAGGCCGCACTATCAAGCTCACCATTATTCAGCTGCTGGTAAGTATCTAATATCCAAGCCATCTCTCTAGAACCTGTTCCGTAATCAGGTGCTGGAACATCTATCCCAGGACCGATAAATCCCTTTCGTACGAGCTCTACAGTATACCTTCTGGTTATCTTTTCCAGTTGCTCTTCATTGTATGATCTTGTACTTATTTTGACACCGCCTTTAGCACCTCCAAATGGGACATCGACGATGGCACATTTGTAAGTCATTAGGGTTGCCAAAGCCATGACCTCCTCCTGATTGACCATTTCACTGAATCTAATACCTCCTTTAGTCGGGAGTCTGTGTTGACTATGCTGGACTCTGTAAGCTTCTATTACCCGATATTCATTCCCGACTTTAATAGGGAAATTCATCTGATAGATCGCATTACAGGTCTTAATCTGATTAATTAGTCCTTTTGGGTGTTTTGTAAATGATGCCGCTTTATCAAAATTTCTGTCTACGCTTTGATAAAAGTTGGCTTGCTTATGACTCATCAGCTATTTGTTTTTCTAACGTGTTTATTTTTCTATCTAATCTAATAAGGAAATATAGTAGGACAATGAAAAGTATAATAACCACAGCTAAAACAGTATAAATTTTCCCTGTGCTTCTAAAGAAATCTTCACTTGCCTGCCCTAACAATTCTAATGTTAAGAAAGAAAATAATGTGATTATAAATATTTTGTTTAGTCTCATTTCTAAAAGCTAAGCTCGCTATTTTTGGGTTATAATTCATCATAATTTCCAAACTCAGATTTATCTTTCACAACCATAAATCTTGAATAAAGTTGCGCCATCCAATATCCTATCAAAGTATACCCAATTATTGCTGGATAAAATACTGCACGTAAGGTATTATCTAAATCCTCACCACCAAGTGCTGGATTCCCGCCATTTCCTGGATGTAGACTATCAGTCTCAGACATTCTAGGTACCACCATGACCAAAAACATCAGACATATAAAGGCAAATACATTATAGACGGAGGCTATTCTTGCTTTGGTGTCCCTATCCGAAATAGAGGATCTTAGAATCCAATAGGCAAGATAAACGAGCATGCCAGTCGCACTCATATTTAGTTTAATATCAGCAGTCCAAAATGTACCCCAAGTATACCTAGCCCACATACTTCCAGTTAGAATTCCAGCAATACCAAAGTACAGCCCTACCGTCGTAAGAGATGAAGACTTAATGTCGGAATTGATGTCTTTTGTAAGAAGATATCTGATGCTATGAAAACAGGAGATCAGTAACAAAATGAACATGGCGAACCATATTGCAACATGAAAGAAAGTATTTCTTATCGTTTCATGTAACAAATTCAAATATGGAAATGCAAATTTCTCAGTGTTCCTCAGCTGACTTAAAGGAAAAGTGGGTATAGCCTCTGCGATTGTATTTATCCCTTCCAATTTCACAGCATCAGGGTATAACAGGTAACCATCTATTGAATTGTCTACAATAACGGTATACTCTGTATCGTCATTAGCACCGGGTACTTGGCCAAGATGATTAAATGAAGCTTGGATATTAGAGTGGTCTATTATTTTAATATCTGTAGCCTTAATAAGATTATCAGAAGGCGTTTTGAGCCAGACTTGATTGTCAGATGCGTTATCTAGATGCGCATTGTATGTCGTGATTGTAATCTTATTTTTTTCGGTCCCTAGTGTTATTCTTTTGGGATTGATATCGTAAATGCCAGGCTTTAATGGTATAAGAAATCCTGCTATAAGCACATACAACATAAGTATAACCCCTAATATTTTCCACCAATGCTTCATGTCACGCTTTCCAGGTTAGAGAGATAAACACCAAACCCAAAACTACCATAGCTAGATCGATTCCAAACAACATCAAGAGATTACTATTTATCGCCGTATCAAAAATCATTTTCTCTGCTATCATAGATACTCTAATTCCAATATATAGAATAGGTAGGAGCAAAGGTAAAGATAGGACTGTCAATAATGTATTCTGATCAGACGAAAATACAGTCATAGTAGAAACTAAAGTCAATGTTGCGGTCATACCTACAACAGTTAACCCTACAGATTGTGAAAACAGAAGTAAATTTTCAGATACAAAATCACCAAATACCCTGAATAGTACTAGAAGAATTGCTCCTACAATAATCGCTTTTGCGAAATTAGAGATAAAACGTGCAATGAAAATTTCCACTGGATCATACAACTGATAATAATAGAGCCTTCTCTTCGAACCCATTGTCGAAAAACTGCCACTCGTAAATGAAATAATTGTAAAGAGAAGAAGTATCCAATAGATAGCTATCTGCATTGGCTTAGACATAGAACTGAAAAGACGAAAAATAACAAAGGTAATTGTGGTTAAATACAGTATGGATGAAAGAAAACTGTGTTTCTCTCGACCATCAATTGTCAAGTCCTTCTTAAGTATATGAAATAACCGTCCTATCATGCCGTTGTAAAGGTAATCTC
>CAZIMH010000127.1:0-8306 GCA_964540155.1 uncultured Saprospiraceae bacterium | reverse complement strand
CCGAACAAGATGTGAAAATCCTGGATCAGCGCATCCAATCTGAACTGGGTGTTGATGTCAAGAAGTATCGCAATGACGAAGTTGTGGAGTCCTTTGTTTCTATGTTGGTCTTTATAGAATATTTTATTACCTGGGTCATTGGGCCAATAATTGGGGCACTGCTGTTGTATGGATTAGGCTTTTGGCTATTGGATTTGGTGCATGTGGAGTATGGGTTATATGGACTAATAGGTTTGATACTATTTCTGATAACAGGGATATTTTTAGGATTGTTACTACTCACAGGGCGCATGAAAGAAGATGTATGGGGTATCGTCCATTACTCATTGGATATAATGAAATCCGCCAAAGCTGACACAGCAGAAGTCATGGCCAATATGCCTGTTCAGCAGAAAAAAGCGTCCACAGCTATGCTTTTTCAGGGAGTCTTGCATCTGGTGACGATACCCACTCTAGCCACTGTTATAGAAGCCAAGATTCCAATATTGGGTATGATTGTGAGTCGATTCATTAAGAAGGTGCTGACGATGGTATCTAATTCATTAGCGAAAGATGAAGAGATTCTTCTTGACCCAAATGTTAGTATGACGAATGCTCAGCAGGAAATAAGTCAGCAAGGACACAAGGATGCGTCTTTTGGTAAAATCAGGAAGGCCATCTCCATTCCCTTTGGTATTGCTAGGCTTCCAATCAAGATTTTTTTTTATATTAGTTTGATACTTCTATTGCTGTTTTTGTATATCATCCATTGAGTTTATCTTTTTTTCATAAGAAGGGTAACTAATGTGGTTCATAACAAATAAATGGGTGAACTAAGCTTGTTAGCTGACCTATAAGCAAAACTCATTTTAGAACTGCGAAACTTTGCACTTCCATGAAAGACTTACACCTGATCCTACTTATCATACTAACTGGTCTAGTTACAAAGCAAAGTGCTGGGCAGTATATGCACCTCTCAGAGTTCAATCATGCGCCGATGATTCTTTCACCAGCCAATGCCGGCGCTTTCAATGGTTCTATTAGAGTGGGGGGTAGTTATAGGGAGCAGTTCAGGGGATTTATTACACATCCATTTCAGACCACAGTATTATTTGTAGATGCACCAATAGCAGCAGGACTTCCTGAGAATCAGTGGCTGGGGGTCGGACTCACTGTGGGCAGCACCCGAGCAGGAGATTTGGAAGCGGCCATAAGCAGAGTGTCAGGCTCTCTATCATATCATCGATTTATGGACCGCAAGCAACGAAAAGTTTTTGGGGTTGGTCTTCAGTATACGTTTAATAATATAACTATAGGAGATCCTACTACGGCACGCTTTGAAGATGAGCTTGTCGGAAGTGTAGAAAGAAGTGATGATCATAATCTATTACAGTCTATGATGTCCTCTAGAATGGGCATAAGTGGTGGACTATACTTTCAGAATAAATATTCTAAGAGACTGACCTATAGATTAGATTTAGCTGTGCAAAATGCAGTGTCATTTTCTACTCAGACAGCTTTGGGTGAGGAGGCATCGCTTAGGCAGTTGACAGCGAATGTGGGTTTTTCTTATCAGCTCAATAATCTATGGATGATAGAGCCAGGTTTATTATTTCAGAAATTATCTTTCAGTAATAATACAGTGGTCTCTACTGGGTTATCTCATCTGCTCAATAGAGAAAAAGGAGTTATCCTCAAAGCGAGATTAGGTTATAGATTGGAGGATGCTGCCATAATCAGTGCAGGTGCAGAATTTGGATTGAACTCTGTGATGCTGACTTATGACATGACTGTAAGTTCTGCTCAGGTATACAATGGCGTTAATGGTGCTTTCCAACTTGGTTTTTACAGAATATTTAAGATATATCCCAAGGCAAAAGTAGAGTACAAAGAAATATGTCCGCGATTATAGATTAAATCCAACTTTATCAAATAGAACCAGACAAAATGAAAAAGATAATCGCCTTATCCATATTAATGGCAGTCTTATTTTTCCACCCTCAGCTCCATGGGCAGAACACGGCCTTGAATAACCTCAGTGAGAATCTGCCCTGTGTAGATAAGGAATTTAGTCTCAGGGTGGTGATGACAGTGGATGAAGAATCTAGACGACCACTCATGTCCCAAGCTGAGCTAGACTCTATTGCAATAAAGGCATCTTCATTTTTCGAACCGATATGCATGAGTTTTAATATCTGTGAATTCGAGGTGATTCCAAATTATAGTTATAATGATTTATTTACACCCCAGCGAATAACGCAAATGGGTAACGTCTTTGGCTATCCCGAACGTATAAATGTATTTGTCTCTAATAATGTTGTCGGACCTAATTGTGGGTCGTCTGTTTTTGGAGGCTTCGATTCTAGAAGAGGCGCCAGAATATATATCGAATTGGGCTGTGGTGATAGACCAGAGATCCAACTTGCTAAACACATGGGAACACTATTTGGATTACTAGATACTAATAATGATGGCTCCAATGAATTAGTGGATAGAAGCAATTGCAGTACTACAGGAGATAACCTATGTAGCACGCCTGCAGATCCTTATGGATATATAAGAGACGAGATGACAGGCTTATGGGAAATGACACCAGATCCTACCCTTGTCCCATATAATGTTGGGTGTGAATTTGTATGGGAAACGCTAGATGATAATGGAGAATTCTTTACACCATCTACGACAAATATAATGTCCCAGTATCCATGTAAATGTGAATTTACACTAGAACAGTTTCAAATCATGTCCGAAGCTTATCTCGCTTCTAGATTCAAACATTAATCCATTATGAAGAACTTCACGCTAACCATAATTTCAGTCGTATTATCGCTGACTGTAGTCGCGCAAACTGCTGATGTCACCAATGGATGCATACCATTAACTGTCAATTTTACAGCGCCTGCTTCCGCAGATTATTTTTGGAATTTTGATGATGGCAATTCATCTGATGATAAAGATCCCGAGCATATATTTACCAGAAGTGGAAACTATAGAGTCGTACTATACACAGATGCTTCGCAAAGCACAGAGGTTGGTTCTGTAGAAATTATTGTTTATCCAGATTTGATTGTAGAATTTAACTCTGATAATGTAACGGGCTGTAATCCTTCTGATATCACCTTTTCAGGAAGCATAGAGAATCATCCAGACATCACGATTTCCGGTGTACTATGGACCTTCGGAGATGGTGGTAGCGCTAATGTTATGAATCCTACACATACATATAACAGTATAGGCCTTTTTGATGTATCCTTAGAGGTCACGACAAATTTTGCAGAATGTGATAAGACGATCTTGAAAGAAGATTACATTACTATTTCTGAACAGAATGCTGATTTTGATTTGGATGTATCTACAAGTTGTACCGCACCACACACCGTAACGATTACTAATGAGTCTGATAGAATAGACGGATTTATGTACCTGTGGGATTTTGATGGTTTTGGCACTTCTGAAGGTTATGATCCCGGCTCCGTCACTTTTGACAGAGAAGGGAGATTTAGAATAACACTTACAATGTTAGCACCCGATGGCTGCGAGACCACTAGAATAAGGACCGTAAGAATAGGTGAGCCAGAAATCGAAATGACTGTCGCCGAGACGGTATGTACGGATAGTGAGATAACAATTAGGAATTCCTCTTCAGGTCTATTTAATTCATGGAATTTTGGACCAGATGCTGAGCCAATGGAGTCAGGACTAAAATCTCCGACTGTCACATATAGTACACCTGGTATAAAGACCGTTACATATACGTCTAGAACAGGGTCTTGTCAATCTGATACGACTTTCAATATTTTCGTAACAGATTCTTTAGCAGCTTTTACCGTAGACCCACAACTGATTTGTTCTGATTCTGAGATCTTTACTTTGACGGCGGAGAACATTGTGAATGGTAATTACTTTTGGAATAATTCTCCCATACCTGCAGGTCCAGATACAACTTATATATATTCCAATGTTGTGACAGATACTTTTCAAGTCAATAGACCTGTAGTATTCAACTTTTCTTTGGTTATCAATGCGCCAGAATTACAATGTATAGATACAGCAAGAGTAGAATTTCAAAGTCAGATTCCTGAAGCATTTTTTGTTCCAGACTCTGTGATAGGGTGTGCACCCTTGACCATTGGATTTTTAGATGCCAGTGAATCTGATACGACAATTGTGGATCGTATCTGGGATTTTAATGACGGTACGATTGTAGATGATGAAGAATTAGTCACGCATACATTTGAAGAACCAGGAGAGTATTTTGTAAAGCTGTGGATAGAGAATGCAGATGGATGTTCTGATCTATCACAAGGTGTGACGATTACAGTATTAGAAAAACAAACTATAGATGATGTATTGGATACACTCGGTGTGACTACTGGAGGTGGAGGTACATTTGAGCCTAATGGCATACTATGTGTCGGTGATGAACTTCTTTGGGAATTACCTCGAGCGGGTGATTATACCTTAAGAGTACAGACTGATGAGGGTCGATTTGATTTTTGTGCTGGAGGATATGATGGCAAGTATACTTTATTATACCCAGGCGTCTTTCCTGTCGTAGCCATACTGGAATTCAAAGGATTTGAGATTGATACAGATACACTTGGTTACATGACTGTATTCGGCGCTAGGGCAGAGATAGGTTATAAGAAAGAATGCGAGAGTCCCTTTAATACTAATTTTTGGAGTAGGCATGTGGGTAATGTAGATACGTATACTTGGTATTATAGAGATGAAATTATTAGTAGAGAAGAAAAATTCGGTTTCACCTTTGATGAAGCGGGTGAGCATGAGGTCATATTGGAGATACAATCCTTAGATGAAGATTGCGGTCCACATAGAGATACGGTTATTGTATATGTGACAGACCCTGATGCAGTCTTTCTAGTGGATGATATATTGTGCGAAGACATAGCTAATCCATTGGATGCCACTTCCACAAGTTTATTTGCAGGATGTTCTAGTCCTTATTTGTGGACATTCGAAATGCAGCGACCACGAGAGGTTATGACGGAAATCACCAATCATGCCTTTGTAAGAGGAGAACAGTCCTTAACACTTACCGTCACAGATATTAATGGCTGTACCTCCACTGCAGCGGCTGACGTAACGGTATTAGGCACTGAGATAGAGTTTCCTTTGGATACCTCACTTTGCTTGCCTAATGAGGTCTTCTTTGATACCCAAATAGATTCAGATACAGCTATTGTGGCCTATAATTGGAGCTTTGGTTCTACTGAGATGTCGCCTATCCATATTTTTACTGAGAACGATTTGACGATTGATTCTACTGGCGTAAGGACAGATTCACTCACTGTTATCTTATTTACGGAAGATGCTTTCGGTTGTCGTGATTCCTTAGAATTGAAGACAAGACTGTACAGTCCTGTATCCAATATTATAGTCGAAGATGATGGGGTATGTAGAGGAGATGAATTTCTGATATCTGCAGAAGATTTCACTGAAGAGGGCAGCCGATTGAGTTTTGATTGGGATTTTGCCAGTGGCGGTACTTGTAATCAGCAAGCCTGTGAAGTCATATTCACTGAGCCTGGTGACCAAATAATAAGTTTGATATTTCAGGAAATTGGGACGCTTTGTATAGATACCTTGCTGGATACTATTCAAGTGTTAGAGCGGCCAGAAGCGCTTTTTGTCACTAATGTAGATAGCCTAAGTACAATCTGCTATCCGAGTACTATCGAATTTACTAATACCTCTGTCGTCGATGGGGATATATCGTATATGTGGGATTTTGGTAACGGCGCTACTTCTGATTTGACTAATCCAGCAATCAGCTACGATAGGGGTTCATTTACTGCTACACTGACAGCAACCTCAGTATTTGGTTGTGAGGATGTTCAGTCATTTACTTTTGAGTTAGTGGGTCCAGATGGGCAGTTCGAAGTAGATAGAGATAATATCTGTCTAGGAGACCCTATACAATTATCTCTAATCAATCCCGTAGATGTTTCAAGTTTTGATTGGGATTTAGGGGATGGGAACATCATCTCCAATCAAGCTAATGTCACTCATGTTTATGATTTTAAACCTCCAGGTGATTCCACAGACATAGATCTTATTCTCACATCTGGGGCGACAGGATGCGAAGTCATTCGAACAGTGGCTATTAATATCAATGATGTCGTAGCTGATTTTGAGCAAGATTTGAGTATTGATTACTGTGCGGGTCTTGCTGGATTTATTAATGATTCCAGAGGCGCAACATCTTATGAATGGGATTTCGGAGATGGCACAACATCTAACGAAGAATTGCCGATACATATTTACTCTGCCGCAGATACATATAATGTCACCTTGCGTGTGACAGATGATGACTCTGGCTGTGTGTCAGAATTTTCTCAGTTGCTAGAGATTGATTTTGAAGACAATGACTTCTTTGATTTTGCTAATGTATTCACACCCAATGGGGATGGCCGAAACGATTTTTTCAGGGCCGTAATTCCAGACAGATATCAAGATGTTGTTACCACTGTTAGCTTTAAAGTTTTTGACAGAAGGGGACAATTACTCTATGATAATGCCTCTCCTCAAGGTTGGGATGGTACTGTCAATGGAACACCTGTGCCCGAGGATGTCTATGCTTACTTTATAGAGATAGATATAGAGGATTGTCAGGTCGTCAGTGATAAAGGAAACGTCACTTTAGTAAGGTAATTCGTAAGTAAGAATCTATAATTGCATGATATTTTAATATAATATGTAATGTTGTTATAGCTAAATACTTATGCTTTACTCAGATTTTTAATGTGCGGTAGCTTCCAGATTCCGAAATTAACAAATAGAAGTTTTTAGTTATGTAAACCACTTGTGTTTAGGGACTTACGCATTGTAATTGGTTTTTATATTTGTCCGCATTACGAATATTTACCATATATCACCTGAAATCTAGGGTTTAGCACAGAATTTGATTGATAGAGGATGTTATCCAACATTATCTATCATGACAAGACCAACCTTAGGTTTTGTAATAGCGAATTCGTTATTGCAGACCGAGAAGAGAATTATAACTTCCGTAACTTCTTACAATTTCCGTCTATTCGTAAGACAATCTTTAATGTCTTTTTTCTATTTAGTATTACTTCTAAATTCAGCTCAGACTGCTGCTAATACATCTGAGTCAGAGAAGCCTCCAATGATGTCATGTCCACAAAACTTTAGTCTACAAGTAGATGGGAGTGTGGGACCTATACTCGTATGTGGCGGGGATGTCATCCCCTTGTGTTTCACAGGGGATAATCTGCCTGGAGGAGGAATGGTATCATTCCAAGTAGATGCCGATAATGATGGAACCTTTGAAGAAGAGATTTGTGCGCAACCTATTCCAGATACTCCCTGTCCTATGCCTACGTCATCATCAGGTGGCAATGTATTCTTTGCCTCTTTGATAGCTAATGGAGATGGCGGTGAGTGTGGTGTTGCTGTGCCAGAAAGTATAACGATCTGTAATGGTTGCTCATGTGATACGGATAATCCTGATGTAGATATCAGTGGGTGGGAGCTAGATGATAATACTAGTGGGACTGGTCCGGGGGATCCTTCTCATATTTTTCCTGCTGGGACTATTCTGGCTTCTGGAGAATGTATCACACTTTCTTGCAATTATAGTGAGCGAACAAATAATATATGGAATAACAGTTCAGACGATGCCACGCTACACGATGCCTCCGGCAATCTCATAGATATGTTTAGTTATACAGATGATGGGCAGGATGGAGAAGAATTGATAGGAGCCTGTGAAGTCAGCAACCCACCGATATGTTGTGACTACCAGATTCCAAATGATATTTGCGGATCCGGAACTTTGCAGTTTAGGGCTGTTGTGACACCTTTTGATACGATGAATTGTCCTTCTGGATCAAGTGATGAATTAGACTCATTAACTAATATAATAATTGCTAATTCAGATTGTCCATTTGCAAGTATAGAGGGAGATACTATGGTGCTCTGTGCTGCGGAATCCACGTTGGCCATGATTCCTGTCTCAATAGTTGGAGGAACCGGTCCTTTCAACATTGAATATCTTTTTAATGGTATTTTGATTACAGGAGTTGGATTTAATGACGGGGATATGCTGACGATACCTGGCCTTACAATGGGTCCAATAGATGTATCATTAAGCAGTGTAATTGACTTAGGTGGAAGTGAGTGCGAAGGGATAGTAGGAGACGAAGAGGTGGTAGTCGATTTTAAACCAATGAGTGCCGTTACGCTATTCTCAGCCTCTGGCACAAACGATTGCTTTTGTAATGGTACAATTAGCTTCGATGGTCCAAGTGATATAGGCTTTGATATATTTTATACACTTA
>CAZIMH010000126.1:0-8324 GCA_964540155.1 uncultured Saprospiraceae bacterium | reverse complement strand
GGCATGTATATAGGGACTGGTGAGGTTTATAATTATGCTGATACGGGTACTGATGGTGCCTCTAGAAGAACCAGAGGATCTTATGGTTTTGGAATCTTAAAATCAGAAGATGGCGGTACTACTTGGGAGAAAAGTCTTGACTGGACATACCAGCAGCAGAGAGGTGTTTGGATGATTAAAGTATCTCCGCTAAATCCTAATATAGTCTATGCCGCTACTACGAATGGTATATATAAATCGATAGATGCTGGTGATACTTGGGAGTTGGTTTTTGAGAAATTAATGGGGACAGATATTGACATAGATCCTCGAGATGATAATAGACTCATAGCTGGTTTCGGAAATCTCGGTTCTGAAGGCAGAGGATTGTTTTATTCTAATGATGGAGGCGCTACTTGGACTCAGGTAGGTGCACATGATGACTTCCAAGGCAAAATCCTTATTGCTAGAGATAAATTGCAACCAGACATAATATATGCATCCGTAGGAAACGGATTTGGGTTCAGCGATGGTGATACACAGTTACTGAAATCAGAAGATGGAGGACTGTCTTTTTCACTGATAAATCGAATGGATTACTCTATGTGGCAAGGTTGGTTTGCTCATGATATTGCTGTCGATCCATTTAACTCAGATAATATTATGGCCGTAGGTATAGGTGTCCATAAAAGTACAGACGGTGGAGTAAATCTGAATGATGAAGTAAGGACTGGCGTTACTGGCGGGAACCCTCCAATAGAAGGTCCAGATGGACCAAGTAACTATGTACACTCAGATAATCACTTTGTCATGTACCACCCCACGATTGAGGACCTAATTATGATAGGGTCAGATGGCGGTGTCTTTTTATCATTTGACAATGGAGATAATTATCGCTCTGCTAATGGAGGGATGCAGACAACGCAATTTTATAACGGATTTAGCGTATCTCATACTAATGGAGATTTTGCATTAGGAGGACTTCAAGACAATAGTACTGTGGTTTTTAGAGGAGATGCGCAGTGGCAGCGAGCAGCAGGCGGCGATGGGAGCTGGACCGGGATTAACCAAATCGATAACGATTATGTATATGCTTCCGCACAGAACCTAGCCATTTTTAGATCTACAAACAATGCCGCCAATTTCAATGAGAGAATTGCGCCATCTCTTGCAGGAGATACGCCATTGTTTATTAGTCCTTATGTCATCAGTGATAGCGACCCTGATATTCTTTATGCGGGCGCCATGAATGTATACAAATCGACTAACAGAGGAGATAACTGGGGCCTTACTAATAGTGGAGAATTTGTAGACGGGGGTAATCCAGTTTTCGCCATGGATGTACATTCAGAATTTTCAGATATCGTCTATGTAGCTACGGCACCTATTGTGAGTAGTCCGAACGTGTTATCTTCTTTCGATGGCGGCGATACATGGCAGTCTGGCAATGAAGGATTGCCAGATAGGGTGCCTAATGACATTGTGTTGTCTAACGAAAACCCTGAAACTGCTTTTGTTACATTTAGCGGATTTGGCACACAACATCTATTCAGGACGACAGATAGGGGACAGACCTGGTTGGCTATAGATAGAGACTTGCCAGATGTACCTGGAAATGCGATCGCCTTAGATGAGACTAACGGCGTCATATACTACGGAACAGATATCGCTGTATATTCTGCATCATATAGAGATAGATCAGGAGAACTTATAGATGTGCCAGAGTGGACGCTGTATAATGAAGGGATGCCTTTAGCTGCGATTACACTTGATTTAAAAATATCTCCTAGTGATGATAAAATATGGATTGTCACCCATGGTAATGGAACTTTCAGAGGAGATTTAATACCTGGTGAATCAACGTCTACAGAAAACGTTTCTGGCCTCGCCCAGTTCTCCATAGGACCTAACCCAGTTAGTGAGCAAATTTTTATAACTCAGACAGACAGTGAATTAATAGATTGGAAGTTAAGGTCGATTGCTGGAGAAATGATACTCAGTGGAAATTCAAAACAAATAGATGTGTCGGCTCTTATTTCTGGTACTTACATACTTGAGGTAAGAACTTCTAATGGCTTGGGGACAAAGAAGGTACTCGTCAGATAATCTAGACAGTATTTAAATATTGAGGACGTCTGACATTTGAAAGACGCCTTGTTTGTTCGCAATGAATTCAGCAGCAAGTACAGCGCCTAGTGCAAATCCCTTTCTTGTAAAGGCTTCATGTTTTATGGTAATAGCATCTACTTCTGAGTTGTAAATAATTTCATGCATCCCTTTCACATCTGCTTCTCTAATAGATTTTATAGAGATGCTATTGGTATTGATATCTGGATCAATCTCTCTCTTCCATGTCGTCTTCACAGGATGATTATCTATTACCTGTTCAGCTAAAGTGATGGCTGTCCCACTAGGTGCATCTAGTTTGGTTACGTGGTGTGATTCGGTTATACTGACATTATAGTCCATCTGGGTACCCATTATTTTAGCCAGATGTTGATTGACAGCAAAGAATAGGTTGACACCTATGCTGAAATTCGAAGCATAAAGAAAACTGCTTTTTGCTTCCGCGTAATCATTACTGATTTCTTCATAATTATCGAGCCATCCTGTAGTTCCACATACTGTTGGAATTGATTTCTTAGCAAGCGCTTTAAGGTTCATATAAGCAGCGTCTGGCACAGAAAACTCAATGGCAATGTGAATGTTATCTGGTAATTGTTCTATACGAGTTGGCCCATCACTGTTGACTATGGCAACAATATGGTGACCACGTTCTTTAGCTACTTTTTCTATGGTCTTACCCATTTTTCCATAACCAATTAGTGCAATATTCAATTTATTAGTAGCCATTAGATATTTTCGTGCGGTAAAGGTAATTTTTCACCATAAGTAAATTGTAAATCTTGATAGATAATGATTTATTGCTTCGTGCAATAAGAAAAGAAAAAGTAGAACGACCGCCTATTTGGTTAATGCGCCAAGCAGGAAGGATACTGCCTGAATATAGAGCCATCAGAAATTCTTTATCGGGATTTGTAGAGTTGGTTACGACGCCACATCTAGCCGCTGAAGTTACTGTACAGCCAGTGGATATTCTTGGGGTAGATGCAGCAATTATATTCTCAGATATCCTTGTGATACCTGAATGCATGGGCTTACCTTATGAATTAATAGAAAAGAAAGGGCCCTTCTTTCCACGGACGATACAGTCATCTGCAGATATAGAAAAACTTGATTCTGGCGCAGTTGCAGCAGAAAAGTTAACCTATGTGTATGATGCACTCGCTTTGACAAAGAAGGCATTAAATAATCGAGTGCCATTGATTGGCTTTGCTGGTGCACCTTGGACACTATTTTCATATATGTTAGAAGGGCAGGGGTCTAAGACCTTCTCTAAGGCCAAAGCTTTTCTATATAAAGAACCAATTTTGTCACATAAATTGCTCGATAAAATCACCTCTACGATTATAGCTTATCTCAATCTGAAAATAAAATCGGGCGCTGATGTTGTTCAAATATTTGACTCGTGGGCAGGTATTTTGAATAGGGAGCTATACAGTGAATTCTGTATTCCTTATTTGAAAAGAATACTGGCAGAGGTGACAGCAGTCCCTAGGATTTTATTCTGTAAAGGCGCCGTGTTTTCTATGGATGATATTGTTAGGCTAGAACCAAATGTGATAGGGTTAGATTGGACAATAGACAGAGTCCAATGGAGGTCTCAGCATGGTAATGATATAGTCGTACAGGGTAATCTAGATCCCTGTGTGCTCTATGGTTCCCAAGCGTTGATAGATAAGCAGGTGCACAGTATAACTAAAGAACTCGGAGCCAATCATGTATTTAATCTTGGACATGGGGTCTATCCTGATACCCCTTTGGACAATGTAAAGTACCTTATTAATCAAGTTAAGCACATTAAGTACTGATTATCAATGTGTTATATTCAAAAATAGAAGCAAGTGCTGATAATTTTTGAATACTAGGTCCAATCATCTATTTTTGGCATCTGCAAATTTTCTACCCATGACCTATCCTGCACACCTAAAAAGAATAGAAAGCGATGGGTTGGTTTAAAAGATTCAAAGATGGTATTCAAACAGCCACTAAGAATAAGAAGGAGGCTCCTGACGGACTTTGGTACAAATGTAGGTCTTGTGGTGAGACTGGAACGGTAAAGGAGTTTAAGGAGCAGTTATATATCTGTCATAAATGCAGTCATCATGCTCGCATAGGTTCATATGATTACTTCGATATCATTTTCGATGGAAAATTTGAGACCTTATTTGAAAATCTCACATCTACAGATTTTTTAGAATTCACAGACTTAAAATCATATTCAGACAGGCTAGTGGCAGCCAAGAAAAAAACTGGGTTGACTGAGGCGATTACAGTTGCTGTAGGTAAAGTCAATAAAAAGCCACTCGTTATTGCGGCTATGGACTTTAGCTTTATAGGGGGGTCTATGGGTTCTGTAATGGGAGAGAGAATATCTAAAGCAATAGATTACTGTCTGAAGCAGAAGACGCCGCTCATGATACTTTCTAAGACAGGAGGTGCTCGTATGATGGAATCTGCTTTTTCACTCATGCAGATGGCAAAAACTTCAGCTAAGCTATCATTATTAGCAGCAGCTAAGGTGCCGTATTTCTCATTTCTCACTGATCCTACTACTGGAGGCGTTACAGCCTCGTTTGCAATGCTCGGAGATATTAACTTTTCAGAGCCAGGTGCTTTGATAGGATTTGCTGGTCCCCGCGTCATCAAGGAAACGATAAAGCGGGATTTGCCTGAAGGGTTTCAGAGTTCCGAATTCCTACTTGACCATGGATTCTTGGATTTTATCGTAGATAGAAAAGAGCTAAAATCGAAAATCGCTGATTTGCTTATACTCTTCCATCCAACGACTACGACATCGTAAATACTTTGAAAGTCTTTTCTAGAGGATTGCAGTGGGGAAGCATATCTTCTATGATTTCTTCTCCATATTGAGATATATACTGAAGAATATTATCATGTCTTTCTTGAAGTCCATTTGGAAATAGTTTTGCTTGCAACTTGTCCAGCCTATTGATATTGATGGACTCTTTTTGTTTCAGTGCCTTTTTCATCTTGTTTTCAAGGTAATCTAGACTCTTCTTGAGTTTGGTCTTTTCGGATCCCACACTTTGCTTCAGACTACCATCTAACTTGGCGACCTTGTTTTCCACAGTTTCAAAAATCTTCTCCAGAGCTTCTCTTTCTTCATCTAATAAATAATCAGGATGATCATCACTTTGTATCATTCTTTCTATCAGCGTTTTCTTTTCTATAAAAACATCCTGTAGCGTTATATCTAGCTTTGACATTGATTTTAAATCTCCAGAAGTCAGAATCATAGCCGATCGCCTCCTTATAAGCATAGGCATAGGCACACCAAAATGTTCAAATTGGGTTTTCCTTTCAGTCCAATAAGCTAATTCACCACCGCCGCCTATGTAGGCAAGGTTAGGAAGGATTGTTTCTTGGTAGAGTGGTCGCATTACCACATTCGGGGAAAATCTTTCTGGGTGATTATTTATTTCACTGATCATCTCAGATTTAGTAAAACTGAGGTTTGTATTATTGATGGTGAAGTTGCCCGCTTCCAATATGATCCTATTCCTCCCGTGCGCTTCTGTATAAAAGAAGTTGATTGGGCGAGCATGTGCTTGTGGCTGAAAATTGAGGGAAGAACTAATATCTACCTGTGTTTTTTGGACCAATTGCTGGCTTGGCCCTTCCAAGATTTCTTCAGTAATGATGCTGCTAAATGCCTTTTTTAATGATGGATTGTCCATCACAACGATCACTAAGCCCAAATGGTCAAAGAGCCTGTGAGTCAGCTTGAAGGCGAAATCCTGATAATTACTTGACTGGGAAAGAATATCAGAAATATCAGCTAATAATGATTGTGCTTTACTATTAGGTCCAAGAATTTCAATCGATTCTTCAATAACCTCTTTCAAACCATCCGTACTAAAATGACCAACCGATCCAATGCCATTGTTTTGCCAAGTTATATTCTTTCCAAATAAACTAAGGTGATTGATTTCTTCAAAATCGTGGTCCTCTGACCCTACAATAAATACAGGAACAATGTTGACGTCAGTATATGTTTCGCTTAGCTCTTGGGCTAGATTTATCGTACTAAGAATCTTGTATACGTAATAAAGTGGGCCTGTGAGTAGAGAGGGTTGATGCGCTGTGGTGACGGTATATGTATTGTCTTGCCCAAGTAGTGCGATATTCTTCTTCGTTTTGGCAGAATTAATACACTGACTGTACTGACTAGAAACGACTTGATGTAACAATGCTCTATCGACAGAATGCTTTGACTTAGCCTTAATCAAATCTGGGAAAGCAGATAGGCTAGGTATACTACTAACGAAGTCTTTGAATAGCTCCGGATTTAAATAATAGCTGCAATCTCTGCGTGAGAATTGTTTGACTTGTTCAATTGGTATATTATCAACTTTCATAAATATTGGCCCTCTTATTAACACAAAGGTAGAAATAGCAAACTAGGATAATTGTTTGATATAGGGCAAAAAAATAAGAGGTTGTACTTTACAACCTCTTAACAGGGCAATATTTAAAAATCAGTTAAACTTGAATCAGTCCACTTTCGGACCAATCTATATATATAGATACCTCTTGATGTCAAAACGTTGCTTCAAAAGCAAAAAAAAATTGAAATCGGCAATTTTGACTCAAAACCTAGTGAATACTTAGGTTTTATATGAACATTTTATCCATTTGGACTTAAAATGACCAAATTGAAGTTGTTCTGGAAGGTCACTTTCGCCATCCTTTCCACCATTTTATTTCGCAAGACAGCAAAAGGTGTCTCTGGTTTGTGATTTCTTGCAAGGGAAGTACATTTGTGTCATTAAATGACGAATTGGATAATCTAGACTATGGCAGACCCAAAGAGATATGAGTTACGTGGCGTATCAGCCAGTAAAAGCGAGGTTCATGCTGCTATAAAAGGCCTTGATAAGGGTTTATTTCCTTTAGCGTTTTGTAAGGTGCTACCAGATGTTGCGGGTGGTTCAGATGATTATGTGAATGTCATGCATGCTGATACTGCTGGAACAAAGACGAGTCTAGCGTACATGTACTGGAAGGAAACAGGAGACCTTTCGGTATGGGAGGGCATCGCCCAAGATGCTATCGTCATGAATCTGGATGATATGGCATGCATTGGGATTACAAATGATATTCTTTTAAGCTCCACCATTGGTCGTAATAAAAATCTGATTTCTGGTGATGTTATAGCTACAATCATTCAGAGTGCTACAGCATTTTGTGAGATGCTAAAGTCACATAATGTACATATACACTTGGCAGGAGGAGAGACAGCAGATGTAGGTGATATCGTCAGGACGATTGATGTAGGCTATACTGCATTTGCCCGCGTACCCAAATCAGAATTAATTGTCAATGATATCAAACCAGGACAGGTTATAGTAGGATTAGCGTCGTATGGACAAGCCACTTACGAGAGCAGTTATAATGGCGGTATGGGGAGTAATGGACTAACTTCCGCACGGCACGATGTATTCTCCAATATCTACAGTACAAAATATCCTGATAGCTATGATCATCATACACCGGCAGACTTAGTCTATTCAGGTAATAAAATGTTGGATGAAACATTAGAGATAGATGGTCAAAAAATTCCTGTAGGAAAATTGGTCTTATCACCGACTAGAACTTTTCTTCCAGTGCTGAACAAAATGCTTACTGAGCACAAATCATCTATTCGAGGAATTATACACAACACAGGAGGCGCCCACACTAAAGTGAAGAAGTTCGCACCTGGGGTTCGAATAGTAAAGGATAATTTGTTACCTGTGCCCCCTTTGTTTGATTTGATAAGGGACGCTTCAGGTACATCTTGGGAGGAGATGTTTCAGGTTTTTAATATGGGGACGAGGTTAGAACTCTACGCAGATGAGGAAACCGCGAATAGTCTAATAGATATTTCGACAGGTTTCAATATTGATGCTCAGATTATAGGTAGGGTAGTGTCATCAGAGAAGTCTGAAATTGAATTACATCATGGGGGAAATGTATTCCATTATTAAAATTTACTAAATAGACCATTTAGGCTACACTATTTTTATTGGTCGGTAGTTGATTGGACGGCCTTTAGCCATTTTAGCTAAGGAGGTTTTAAATGGCGTTAAAAACAATGGCCGTTGTCTGACGACTGTAAGGAGGAGTTTGGCGCTTGTTTAGCTATTTAAAGCTGAATTAGCGTTAAGAAATGGGTACAGCCTAGAATTTTGTTTCCCGTTCGACCTTGCTCAGGGCAG
>CAZIMH010000125.1:4970-8348 GCA_964540155.1 uncultured Saprospiraceae bacterium | reverse complement strand
AATCCCTGGACTCCTCTCCAAAAATTCATCATATAATAGGGTATGACGGCTCTCCATCGGAATCTGCCATCCATTGATAAACAGGTAGTTAACTGTCGTTTTTGTCTCAAAAGGGTCTCCATCTGTGATAAATAGGTTGGCGACTTTGCCTTTCTCGAGGCTTCCGTACTTATCTCCTATGCCCATGATATCTGCAGGATTTTGGGTAACCGCCTTGAAGGCTTCTTCCCATCCCATACCATAAGTAGCTGCAAATCCAGCGTTGTACGGCAAGTTTCTCACATTTTCAGTCTCGTTGGTTCTGATAGCCACCTTGACACCCGCCTTTGCCATCTTGCCTGCATTAGAGTAACCTATATCATAATGGTCAGAGTCTCTACTTGGATTATTGAGGATTGGCCCTGTAATCACTGGAATCTTATATTTCAATAAGCTATCAATCACTTTGTAGCCTTCAGATACGCCTGTCAGCACGGCATTGACCTTGTGTTTTTGGATCCAAGCTATGGCATTCAGGATATCAGCTTTCTTATTGGTTTCTATGAGAATCGGTGCATTATCATTGATGGCGGACAGGAGTGCATCCATTTGTGGATTGTAGTCTGTCTCTCCATTGTTCTTAACGATACCCGCATAGACTTGAGCACTTTTCCAGAACTTATTGAGTTTCTTGAGATTCTTTTGACTGTCTTTTTTGATATCCTCGTCAGATCGTCTATCAAATCGGCCACGCTTTCCTGAAGAAGGGAAATTTAGTACGACGCCACTAAATCCAGCATACATCTGCTTAGGCGTATATCCATGAAGATTTATAGCCGCAGCGGTACCAGGGAAGAGTCCCCCAGAGGGAACTGTCAGTACAGTGGTTATGCCATTGACTCTATTGACAGGAATATTAACCGAGCTTGGGTTTACAGCAGTGAGTGCTTGCATGTGCGGTGTAAAGGTCCCTCTTTCATTGTGGTCCTGCGTCAGGCTTACAGCACCAATCTCAGCGATACCTAACTTGGTACCCGCATCTATCATGCCTGGGTATATCTCCAATCCTTCACAGTCTATAACTTCTGCATCTGCATTGGTGATGGCATTACCCATCTCTGCAATCATGCCATCTTTGATGAGAAGGTCAGCACCTATCATGCCGTTGTCGTGGGTGTATACTTGGCCATTTTTAAGAAGGAAGACGCCATGCTGGGATTTGTCTACCTGCTGGGCAGTAATCAATCCTATGCTGCAAATGGCGACAAGTATGTGACAGATATATTTAGTCATTTTTCTTTTTTCTAGGTTGGGTAACAAATTTGGTTTGGGATCAATGCTTGTGGTTGTGAAATTCTACACCTTGTAAACATGAATCATCATGTGAGTGCCCGTGATGGTGACCCGTATTAGATTCGTAGAAAGTAGGCACCGTCTCATCAGGGTCGATGTCTATTCTCATATCCGTTGCATCTTCATTGATGTCAAATCGGACGACGCCGTCTACAATAGTATACTGAGGTACGGCATAGATGCTCAGTGGATGCTTGCTGAATATAGCCACATCACCATCTTTACCTTTCTCTAATGAACCTACTCGGTCATCTATTCCTAGTTGGATAGCCGGATTGAGGGTAATTAATTTCAATGCATCATTATCAGACAACCCACCGTACTTCTGTGACTTAGCCGCTTCATGGTATAAGTGTCTGATGAGTTCTCTGGAATCAGAATTGATAGAAGTGACCACACCGTTTTTGGTGAGAATAGCCGCATTATAGGCTGTGGAATAATACACCTCGAATTTATAAGCCCACCAGTCAGAGAATACAGAAGCATGCGCTCCAAATTCCGCTAACTCAGGCGCTACTTTAAATCCTTCATTGACATGCTGGAAGACAATCTTATTCACTCCGAAGTCTGAAAGGACATTCATCAGCATGAGAATCTCATCTGCTCTGTAGGAGTGACAGTGGATGATGATATCTCCTGAAAGTATACCAGCCATTGTTTCTTTTTGTAAGTCATATTGTGGCGGGGTAGCGCTTTTGCCAGCACCATAATTCTTCCAGCTTTCTGCATAGGCTTTTCCCTCTGCAAAGGCTGTTCTGAAAACTTGCTCGATACCCATTCTTGTATTAGGCACTATTCTTTGGCCTTCTCCATGCACCCTGATTGGATTTTCACCCAAGGCAAATTTGATGGTTCTGGGTGCGCCATCCATACGCATCTCTTCAGGGTCAGTGACACCATATCTGTGCTTGATTGTTTCGCACTGTCCTCCAATGGCATTGGCTGAGCCGTGCATCGCATGTGATATAGTGACACCTCCTGCCAATGCTCTGTAGACATTGACATCATATGGATTAAGGGCATCCCCAACCCACACCTGAGCGGTAACGGGACTGGTCGCTTCGTTCACAGCATCTATAGCTATGTGAGAATGGGCATCTATGATACCTGGCATCACAAACATGCCCTCTGCATCTATGACTCTGACATTATCGCCAGCGGTAAGCCCATCACCTATTTGGGATATTTTCCCATTTCTGATGAGCACATCTGTATCTTCTTTGACACCATCAGTAATTGTGATGACGGTTCCATTTTGGATAAGAACATCGCCACTATCCTGAGACATGACCTGTCCACTTAGGAAGGTTAAGGCAATGATATATATGATATTATTTTTCATTTTACTAATGTTTGCGAATTCTAAATAGGTTATTCTGGACCTGAAACTTTACTTCCAGTTATGGGCATAGATCCCATGCCTTCCATGGTTACTGTCCCACTGAAGCTATCTCCATCGATGGTGACTTTTGTAGTAGCAGGTATAGAAGCACTGCCCATATCTACATCCATGACATAAGAAAGCACAGAGTCGCTAAATGATATCTCTCTTCCATCTAGGGGGTCATCAGGTTCCTCAGAACTATAGATCTTAATCGCCAGATCTTCATCACCAGTTATAACTACAGACCCATCAAAAGTGCCCATCGGGGTTTCCACTTCGTAAGACCATTTTCCTTTCACCAGACTCATAGATGCTTTATCTATCTCTCCGTCTCCTTTCTTTTTTTCCTTCACTTCAAATTCTGTCATCTCACCTTCTACAAAGAGGTATTTGATATTAGAATCCTCATCCCAGTAAGGGCCATCACTCAAAAACAGGTTAGCCATCTTACCATTACCGATGGTGCCTGTCTTATCACTAATCCCAAGCATCTGAGCAGGATTGGTAGTCAGGGCTGCCAATGCGGCTTCTTTGCTGAGGCCCGCTTTTATCATTCTATTGAGAGATTTTTTGATTGTGCTAGGCTTGGAGTCGAGCATAGAAATACCAAACTTAATCCCGGCTTCTTCTAGCATGGATGCTTGTCCTAGATATTCCTTATA
>CAZIMH010000125.1:1609-4870 GCA_964540155.1 uncultured Saprospiraceae bacterium | reverse complement strand
TTCTCTTTGTCACCTTTCATTTTTCCCTTCTTCTTTTCTTCTTTAGGCAGTTTGGCAGATATGAGTACGGGTATATTATTGGCTTTAATTTTTTCAAGGGCTGGTCCCGCTTGTTTGACTTCCGCTAGAATGAGATTATACCCTAAGTCATTTTGAAGTGCAATAGCCTTATGAATGTCCTTCGCTTTCTCGGCTCTCATAAATAAGGGCTGTTGTTTTTTTGTGACTGGTATCAGACTAGTTAGCGCTTTATCAGCTTTGGCTCTCTTGAATGGACCCTGACTGGAGCGGGTGGCTTGCTGGTGTTTGTCCAGATAAGTGGCTTGTCTGTACAAGTCTCTCCATTTGGCCATGACGCCTATGATGGTGGTAGGGTAGAATCCTCTGGTACCCTTGAGTTGCATATACATCCCTGTGCCTTCTTTGAGAATCATGTCCTCATTACTATCTCCAGATAATAACATTAGACTACTCTGACCTGGTAGCATACTTCCACGCGGCGCCACATTAGCTATGGCGAATCCATTAGACTTTAAAGCTTTGATAGATTCGTTCTTAGCATCCACCATTGCATGTGCATGTTTTTCTGGCGTGATGCCTACGACGGCATTAGGTGGGTGGCTTTGGAATTTGACCCTTGGCTGGTCTTTTTTGTCCTCCTCTTTTTTTATACCTGCATGAGACAAAGGGTCTATAAAGGCAGGATATACATAGGCGGAGTCTCCTTCTATAACCAAGGCATTTGATGGGGCATTGATTTGGCGGGCGACTTGCTTTATATAGCCATCTTCTATCAAGATATCTCCCAAGCCAAAACTATCCTGAGGACTTTTTTGGATATGGACATCATTAATAAGATATGTAGAGGTGACCTCTGGGTAGATGTCATAGTCTATTTGAGCTATCACTTGGGTCATTAGACCTAACAATAAGGTCATCGTAATACTGATTCTAACTTTCATCTTTAGCTTTTTAGCTGATGGGAAAGTTAGGAAAATTTTGTCAATAGTCTTCGGAAGCCTTAAGACTTATATAGACAAAGATGTTTTAATGGAAAATATCCAACAATTAACATATTCCAAGTGGTCAGTCTGACCGTAATATTTGTTTTGTAATGGTTTTGTTTTTACCTGTTGCCACTAACATATATAGGCCAGCATCGAGATTGAGTAAATTAGATTCGAGCTTGATTTTATTATTTACGCCAGAACCTATATCCCAGTACTTAGAAAAGATGACTTCTCCTGTAACTGCATATAAACTCACATTAATTTCTTGGTCTATGCTGCTGGATAAAGAGATGCTAATCTCGTCCATGAATGGGTTAGGATAGACGGTAAGATTAAAATCAGGTACTGGAAGACTTCTTTCATTTATCACGCCATTAGTTACGATTGACTGAGAGGAATCATCTGTGATAATGCCCATCTTGCAAAGTCGGTATTCTGTATTATCAAAGAGAATGAGATAAAGACTATCTGCCTCATTGCTAATAGTGATTTGTTCATAAAATGGGAGACCATTTAGATAGTAGTTGGGTGTAAGGTTTTGGTGTAGCATGCCATCATCCGCACGTATACCTACTTTAATTTCTGGGCCACAAATATTTAGATGACTACTCAGCATGTCTTCTGCTTGCAAAATCATTTTCTCATCTGATTCAAAGTCAATAAGAATATTATCTGTACAATAGTCATTTTCCCAATCAAATAAACTGACGGTTATTTCTACGCTTGCAAGACTGATGTCATTACAGTCATTGGTGTATTCAGCTTCTATAGAATATTCGCCAAGGTCAAGCGGCATCACGAGATCATCTAATTCTGAGAAAGTCATTAAGGGTATCATTTCATCCAAGACTGCATCATATTTACTCAGCTGAATAGACCTGGCAAAATAATCTTCTGAGTCAATGCCAAAAATAGAATCGGAAAGTACAAAGTTAATTTCGCACTCCTGAGAAGTGACATATAGACTGGTATCAATATGTGACGCTTCCAAGGTAGGACCTAGGTCTGATGTTATTCTAATTATTTGATTGTTAGATCTTAATTGTTGCGTGCAATTGTCTATCAATGTCCATTGACGAAGAACGATGAATTCGTCTGTACAGATAGGGAATATGATGTCCTCAAATCCTGAACTGATATTGCATCTGTTTTGAGTGGTCTCATCCAAGGCGAATTGGATATTAATACTCAGGTCACCAGACTCTAGAGGGTCTGGATAGCCATTGCCGTTGACATCCCAATCACTTCCATTCAGCATCTGATTAGTAGGAAATATGACCTCATCCAATTCAAGCGATTGGAAGAGAATATTAGTCAGACATAATTCTGACGTATTGCCATTCTCATCAATGGCTTGAGTAACATACAAGCCTTCACCACGTGGACAATTGGTATCATAATCCAACGATACTTCTGTTAATTCTGAATGACCACAATTGTCAGCGTGAACAATGTAATCTTCTAAATTATCCAAAGCCATATAGCAATCGACAGTGATTGTCTCAGGACAGGAAATAGTAGGAGCTATTAAATCTCTCAGATTGATATAGCCCCAGCAGCTGACATTGGTTTCTTCAAGCACAACAGAGTATATTATTCTTTGATTGATGTACGCTGAAAAGTCATCAGTTAGAATAGGTTGATTCTCTAGGCTGAAATATTCGATGTGAAAAAATTCATCTGGTGTATTAGACCCATTTAGTAATTGGTGTGCTGCCAAATTCATCCCACAATCATTATTGATACCGACATTAATATTTGATTTGCAGGCTAGGACATCAGGCATAATAAAGATTGTAGTTTCATTTGAAATTGCAGCGCAGGATACTTCAGATGATACATTGGAAACAATTACTCTAAACTTTCTTTCATTATAAGACGCATCTATATTATTCAGGATTAGAGATGAAGTTGTTTGGCCTATAATATTTGAGAAGGTACCATTGAGCGCATGCTGCCATTGATAATCATACTCAGGTATTGGATTGGGAATAGATAAGAGAATAGAGTCACCTAAAGAAGTATGGATTTCAGTAGGTATCTGTGGTGATTCAGGTATCTCAGTGAATGATATCTCTATAGGAATAGGTAGGCTACAACCATTGGCCATATCTAATCTTGCAAAGAATGGTAATGCCATATTTAACTCATTTATATCCACTGGGGTATCAGCTAGGAAAGCAGCCATGGACTTGAAAAAATGGCTCACTTTATGACCAGCATCTCCATCTTCGTCTTCTCCATCTCCATC
>CAZIMH010000125.1:0-1509 GCA_964540155.1 uncultured Saprospiraceae bacterium | reverse complement strand
GCCTCGTCTGGAATTTCTTCTACTATCACATCATAAGCAGTAACCTCACCTTGATTATGTACTTGAATATTGAATAGAATGGGTTCTCCTATTTCCACTAATAGTTCACCCTGTACTGTTTTTATTATGGCAAGGTCAAAACATGACCTCAAGTTCAATTGGAGTTCAGCTTCTCTGACACAACCATGTATATCAGTCAATTGGCAGTGTAAGGACAATTGTCCCTCTTCTATGTCAAGTGTATTGAGTAAGGCAGTCGTTGCGGTAGTGGCACTAATGTTTTCATTAGTTGCATTTAAGGTATTATCTTCTACAGACCATTCTACGCCAGCTATATCTGGATTGCCTGAGATTAATAATTCCAATTTAATTATTTCATCAAGACAGTTGGAAGACGGAAGAATGTCCACTGTAAAATCTGGCAGCTGTTCTACTATGGTATTTTCTAAACTTGTCTTGCAACCTAATGAATCTGTAACAGTAACACTATAGTCACCTGCAATTACATTGTCTATAGATGCTTTACTTCCCCCATTGCTCCACAAGTATTGATAAGGTGGGACACCCCCAATGACTTCAATATCAATTGACCCTGAATTATCTCCAAAACAATTTATCTGGTTGACAGTAACTTCTGTAACCTCTAATTTTGGATTGTCTACAATGCTAGTCTCTAATACCATGCTACAGTTAGCATCGAAAGTAACGGTAACAGAATAGCTGCCTGCACTAAGATTAGTGATTATGTTTTCTTTAGAACCATTGGACCAATTGATGTCGGTGATTCTTTCTTGTTGAGGGCTGGTCAAGATAACTGAACCTATACTGTCCCCATTACACTGTGGATGCTGGGTGTCAATATCAAGTAGTAAATCATCATTTTGAGTTATATGATAGGTCTCCACATATTCACATAAGTTAGCATCAGTAACTGTGACTGAATAGGACGCTGCTGATAAGTTATCAATTGTGAGGTTGGTAGCCTCAGTATTCCAAAGTATTTCATAAGGTGCCGTGCCACCTGCTACATTAATTGTTAGTTGACCAGAACTTTCTCCATAACATTCTACATTAACTTGTTCCTCTAGGATTATTTGCAAAGGCAGAGGGTCGTTCAAGGTTGCTTCAAGAATTTGTGTACATCCCTCTTCATATGTTATTGTCGCCATATAATTGCCAGCAAGTAAATTTGATATTGACATTTGAGTTTGGCCATTGGACCATAGAATGCTTGTGACATCTATATCGTTTGGTGCAGTTAGGGTAATCATGCCCAAGCTGTCTTTGTGACAAAGAGGGTCCTGAGGGATGATTTGAAATTGAGGATTTGGATATTCTTGGATATTGAATATTTCAGAGTGAGTGCATAGGTTATTATCCACAATAGTCACACTATAATCGCCAGGACTTAAGGATGACCTGCTCAATGTCGTGTCACCGTCTGACCAAACAATATTGTATGGGGGAGTGCCTCCTGTTATACTTAATGTAATAGAACCAGTACTTTCT
>CAZIMH010000124.1:0-8405 GCA_964540155.1 uncultured Saprospiraceae bacterium | reverse complement strand
ATTTTGAATGATGATTTTTGATTTTCAATAAGACACCTTTTGCCATTTCGAGCGACGATTGGAGTCGAGAAATCCTGTTCTAATGAAAATGTAGTGATATACCTCGTATATACCTAAACCATTAGCCATAGACCTTATACCCTAAACCATCCCTAAACCGCAAACCATAGACCATAGACCGCACAGACAATTCTTACGAAATTTAAGATTCCATGTGACGACACTTTAGTATCTTTCCGCCTTAGTCGTTAAGGTCTAAAGATGGACGAATCAAAAAAGAAATATAAAGCACTCCCTTGGCTAGCTTACTTGCTCTGGATACTCCTATTGGTGGGTCTGGCTTTGCCAGCTCGGTTTATATTGACGACACTGGACAAAGATTTACCAAGTTTCGAGGACTTAGAAAATCCACAGTATGATGAAGCCAGTATTGTCTATGATGCAAAAGGGACCTCTTTTGGTAAGTATTATGTGGAGAATCGGGTCAATGTCCAATACAAAGACCTCTCGCCTCTACTCGTCAATACCTTACTTGCTACTGAGGATATCCGATTTCACAAGCATTCTGGCATCGACCTCAAAGCTCTATTCAGAGTTGCCTTTAAGACTGTCCTCCTGCGCAAAGAAAGCTCAGGTGGTGGATCTACTATATCGCAGCAACTGGCCAAACTCTTATTCAAAAGACCTAGCCTCGCCAACAAATCTAAAATGGAACGGGTCGTCATTCTACTAAGAACCAAAGTAGCGGAATGGATTACGGCAGTCAAATTAGAGAGAAGTTACACCAAGGAAGAGATCATCACCATGTACCTCAATAAGTTTGAGTTTATCAATGGCGCCCATGGCATACAAGCAGCCGCGCAAACCTACTTCAATAAGAATCAGGAAGACCTGGCTGTCAATGAAGCGGCCCTCCTCGTAGGTATGCTCAAAAATCCGAGTCTCTACAATCCGCTGAGATTTCCTGAAAATGCGACGCAGCGGAGAGATATCGTCTTTACCCAACTCGAGAAACATTATGATGTTACGGGTCTAGGCATAGACACATTGTATGGCAAACTGGTGGATATGAGTTCTTTTGAAAGAGAAGCCCATGACGTGGGACCAGCGCCTTATTTCCGTTCTGAACTCACAAAGTGGCTGCGGGACCTTTTTGATAAAAATGATATCACCAAGCCAGATGGCACACCCTATAATATATATACAGATGGTCTGAAGATTTATACGACTATAGATCTCAATTATCAGAAACATGCAGAAGCGGCCGTGCGCAAACATATGACCTGGCTACAGGATGTCTATTGGAATGTATGGAAGAGAGATAACCCATGGACTTACGAAGCAGATAGCCTACAGCTCATCATCAGAGAGAAAACACTAGAGAGAAAACTAAAAGAAACTGAGCGATATATCGGCATGCATGACAGTTATCTGGGTAAGGCTAAGACTGCGGCTCAGAAAAAATTTGGTGGCATCAGTCTGAGTGAAAATGTAATAAAGGCACTGATTAAAATCGAGAAGCGTGTGATTAGCTGGTCTTCTTCTGGCATCTCTAAGGACGATAGAAAAGCGTACGAAAAACTAATGGATGATGCGCTGTGGTCTGACCTAAAAGAGAATTATACCCAATTGCAAAAGGACTATAGAACGGCGTTTAAAGAGAAGCGACAAATGCAAGTCTTTGCCTACAATGAGAATGGCTATAAGGAAGTAGAGATGAGCCCTAGAGATAGTGTTCGTTATCACAATCAGCACTTGCAAGCCAGCCTCCTTGCCGTCCATCCACTAACAGGGCATATTAAGGCTTGGGTTGGCGGTCCAGGATTTAGCCATTTCAAATATGACCATGTCAATTCCAGACGTCAAGTGGGGTCTACTATAAAACCATTTGTATACGCCACAGCCATCAGTCTTATGGGCTTATCTCCCTGCCAGGAATATGAGGATATACAATACACCATACCACCAGGTGATGCCAACTTCAATCTTCCAGAAGCATGGTCACCAGGCAATGCCAATGAAGAATTTACTGGTAATAAATACAACCTGTACCAAGGGTTACTCTATTCTAAAAACTCCATTACTGTCAAACTGGTAAAGGAAATGGGTAATGTAGATGTGGTACTAGAGATGCTAGACAATGCAGGTATTAGTAAGGATAACAAACATCCGAATGGAGAAAAAGTCATCCCTGAAGTGCCTGCTATCAGTTTGGGTGCTGTGGATTTGACACTGCATGAGATGGCGGGCGCCTATACCACCTTTGCCAATAGTGGAAGATATACAGAACCTATATTTATATCCAAAATAGAGGATAAGAGTGGAAAAATAATCTATACAGGCGTACCAGAAAGCAAGCAAGCCATCAATCCCCTCTACAATGGGGTTATGGTGGATATGCTGAAGAATAATGTTGGTGGTGGATATAAGTTAGGTGTCAAATCACAACTCGGTGGCAAGACAGGTACGACCAATGACTTTGCAGATGGCTGGTTTATGTCAGTGGCACCAGAGTTGGTAACTGGCGTATGGGTAGGTGGAGATGACAAGTGGATCAGGTTTAAAACTTTAGAAAACGGTCAGGGGTATGTGATGGCCAGACCTGTGGTACAACAATTTCTACAAGCAATAGAAGCAGACACCTTGGCTGATTTCAATCATGAGGCTGAATTCCCTACACCACCTATAGGTTATCTGGACTTGGTAGATTGCGACAAGTACAAGCAACAATCAGTAGAGGAAGAACAAGAACTCAATAAATTAGCGCAGCGGTCAGATGACTTCGACAATGAGTTTTCTGAGTTTGAAGAAGATTTTGAAGATGAGTTCGGAGAGGAAGAAATACCTGACTCTCTGAGCCGCCAAGACAGCGAATTTGAAGATGAATTCGAAGAGGAAGAAAAGCCTGCTGAAAAACCAGCTACTAAGCCTGCGGTAGATACGGCCAAGATTAATAAGATTCTTAAAAACAAAAAGAAGAAAAAAACCAAGCCGGCGTCAGGAGAGCAAGGTGGTGGGGACAACTAGATTTTATACAAAGTCTACAGAATCATAAATTCCACATTCAAAAATATCTGCATTCTCAGTTCTTCCTTCTACTTTAGCCATTCTTATTATTTAAAATTACTCAGATGGGTTTATTAAGCGGCAAAACAGCATTGATTACTGGTGGAACTCGAGGCATAGGCAAGGGGATAGTTACTCGATTTTTAGAAGAGGGCGCCCAAGTGGCATTCACATATCGCTCTTCTTCAGCTAAGGCAGATGAACTGATCAGTTCGCTGAATGCGGGAGAGAATCTAATGGCCTTCCAGTCAGATGCCAGCAATTATGAGGCCTCAGAAGCCTTAATCAAACAAGTACTGGAAGGATTCAGCAAAGTGGATATCCTTATCAATAATGCAGGCATCACCAAGGATAACCTGATGCTACGGATGAATGAAGAACAGTGGGACAGCGTCATAGATATCAATCTAAAATCCGTTTTTAATCTGACGAAGCACATGCTAAAGCCGATGCTCAAAAACCGTGGAGGCTCCATTATTAATATGTCTTCAGTAGTAGGTGTATTTGGCAATGCTGGGCAAGCAAATTACTCAGCGTCCAAAGCAGGCATCATAGGATTCACCAAGTCTATCGCGAAAGAAGTAGGATCCAGAAATATCAGATGTAATGCCATCGCTCCTGGATTTATCGCAACTGAAATGACAGATGAGTTAGATGAAGCGGTGAAGAAAAACTACACAGATAGTATTCCATTAAAGCGGTTTGGCACCGCTAAAGATGTGGCCGATGCCTGCGTATTTCTTGGGTCAGACTTGTCCACTTATGTATCAGGGCAGGTCATTAGTGTCTGTGGTGCGATGAATACCTAAAAGCTAATAGCGATATTTCTATAAGCCTCATTCTCCTATCTTATTTTTATATTGGATTAGATGTCCGTATGATATCTCCCTTTTTCCATAATAGATGGTTCAAAACCATTTATAATTCTACAGCACCTATGACGTCAATATGTAAACTGCTACCCATCCTGATTATCCTCTCATTAGGACTCGCGTGCAAGCCCAGAATCCAGATCCATAAGACAGTCATCACTTCTTTGGATGACATTGTATCCCTTCCAGTAGATAAAGGATATCAAAGACCCTGTGGTGAATCTGAGAATTATGTTCCAGATGAATTTTCAGAGCAAAGAACATTGCGGCTTAATGTACACTTCATGAACAATAGCGCCAGAGATGCCAACTATGATTTGGACACAGGTCGAAAATTTGTAAAAGAAGTCATTGTAAATGGCAATGATAGACTCAGGCAAAATCATAAAATGAACCTACCTATAGGCAATGACACCCCTGTATTGGATCCTGGATATAGGTATAAAGTGGTGGGTTTGGAGGAAGGTGATGATGGGTTCTATTACCATATCGATGATGAACATTATTTCTTTATGAATAAGGGAAAGAACAGAAACAACTATAATAAAGATGTCATTAAAAAATATGCTATCAGAGATGATTCTATTCTCAATGTATTTGTCATTTCCCACCCTCAAGACAGTCTGCAATCTAAAACATATAAAGCCAGAAGTGCTGGCATCGCTCTAGGGACTTCAGTCAAGATAACAGGACTATATTCTAAGCGTAGTTACAGAAAATCATGGTACTTCGGCACCTTGCTGAATCACGAGATAGGGCATGTACTTGGCCTAGCTCATGCCTGGACCAAATATGATGGATGTGAAGATACCCCTGTACACACTAACTGCTTCGATCATAATAGTCCCCCACCCTGTGATAGCATCTACTCCAATAACCTGATGGATTACAATAATTCTCAGATGTCTATCACCCCATGTCAACTAGGAAGGATACATAAAGGCTTTAGTTCTAAAAAATCTAAAACAAGAGGTCTTGTAGATGCTGACTGGTGCATACCTGTAACAAATGACACCATATTTATAGACAGACATATAGAATGGCTTGGTCATAGAGATTTCAGTAAAGACATTGTTGTGCTCCCAGGCGCAAGACTGGATATACACTGTAGACTATCTATGGCTAGAGGTCGGAAGATTACAGTGAGGGAGGGTGGCATACTTCATTTATACACTAATGCTCTACTCCATAATGATTGTAATGATACTTGGGCCGGCATAGAAATACAGAGCAAGGAAGGAGATATCTCTAATCAACTCATGGTCTATGGTAAAGCCAGAATGGAAAATGTATTTGGTGAAGAGAGAATTAATCAGCCATAAATAAGCCCACTACAATACCAAAACAATGCCTACCTGTAGCGAATTAGCAACTACTTTACGCTTTTAAGCGGGTTGTAGTATCCTAGTGCCCTTCAGTATATTTCGTGTAGATGCCCACCTATTGATTGCGGCTTTGATATACATGCATATTTGAAGTAGGAAAAATTTAAAGGGTGTTTTAACGAACTAAAAAGCGATCTCAAAAAGTTGAGGTCGCTTTTTCTATTTAGACATTTCAAACCCATCTTCTATTCCTTTCGATATTTCAGGAACCCCCTCCTTCATCCATAATGGAATCTTCTCCCCTTTCAGATAGTGATTAAAGAATTGTTCCATCCGCTTATTGAAGTCTATCCTGTTCTCTCTCTTTACTGGCCAGTGTGGCTCCCCATTATAGTTAAGCATCCAAGCAGGCTTCCCTAATCGTCTCAGTCCTACAAAATATTCTATACCCTGATACCACGGCACTGCACCGTCATTATCATTGTGCAATATGAGCACTGGTGTCTCCATCTTGTCCAGATTGAATACTGGGGAATTATGTATATATAGATCAGGTCTTTCCCATAGTGTAGCGCCAAGTCGACTCTGCGTTCTTTCATACTGGAACATCCTACTTAGTCCCGACCCCCATCTGATACCCCCATAAGCACTTACCATATTGACGACTGGTGCTCCTGATTCAGCACATTTGAATCTGTTGGTTTTGGTTAGCATATAGGCGATCTGGTACCCACCCCAGCTATGCCCTTGTAGGCCCATATTATCAGTATCTACATAACCCTCATCTATCAGCTCATCTACGGCTGCATTGACAGCATTCAGGGCACTTTCTCCTGGATATCCATCTTCATAATACACGTCTGGATTATATACGAGGTATCCATTATTGGTATAATAAGTATAGTTAATTGTAGATCTGTGAGCATATGGCGCTCTGTGATTATACAGTCTATCTGATGATTTCTCATAGAAGTTGACTATGAGCGGATACTTATTGGCTGGATTGAAATTGGCTGGTTTGGCAAGTAACGCTTGTCTGGTAATGCCATTATGATCCACATAGGTTTTTAGCTCTATGCTACCCCAGTCATAATCTGCTTGTTGTGGATTAGCATGGGATACTTGCTTAGCATTCTTAAGGCTTAGATCTGAATGAATCAAGTCTGGGAATATATCGAAGTCCTCTTTGGTATATATTATATCATCTGTCTCTTTAGCCTTAATGATGCGTGTGCCCATTCTATATGGGCCTTTGGTGATAGATTTTAGCGCTTTGGTTTTGAGATTCAGCATCGCATACCCTGATTCCTTGGTATTCCTGTTGAAGGCACGCAACATAATCGTGGTATCTGCAGGAAGCGTCTGGATTTCATTATCCATTCTCACATACCTATACTGCCATTGATTACTGCGGCCCTTGGTGATATTTTGTGCTTTTCCTCCATCTAGATTCACTTGCCAGATATCATAATGGTCGTATATCAGTGCACTTCCATCATCTACCCAAGCGGCACGTCCACTTGGAAATGGGTGCATCGGTCTATCATTCAGTTCATCATAGAATACCCCATTGCTTAATCGAGCTGTCTTTTGGGTAGTGAGATTATGGCTATACCATGACGTATCGGACCGGGTATACCAAAGCGCATATTTACCATCTGGACTGAGCACTGGATTACCTTCTAATTTGGACTGAATAAGCGTTCTCTGTCCAGACTGCAAATTCACCTTGTACAAATCCTTATAATCATGCCCCTCCCAAGTGATGTATTTCTGATATGGGGTGTTATCATATGCTAGCACAGCGGGACCTTTTTGCTTTGATGAAATAGTGCATTCCGGCATTTTTTCATCGTTAATTAGCGTTTTCCGTCGAGTGACCACGTCATACACCGCATGGAACGTTCTCTTCAAATCATCTTTCCTATTCACTATTTGCTGAGTATACAGACGCTGGTCTTGATAGTGCCATATTTCCACATTCGCCTTTTCCTCTTCTAACAAGGTAGTATCTCCTAACTCAGGAAGTGGCGCTACACCAAATATCAGTTTGGTAGATGCTTCAATGAAGTAAGGCTTACGATTAGAACTGATCTCCAAATCAGTTCTCATAATTCTATCCTCTTTATCCAAGGCTATTTTAGCACCGGCCTGTCCTACTTTGTAGACCACTAATTCCATAGATCGGTCTATGACATCTAGTGTGTCCCTGTCAGAAAGAAAAGCGAGATAAGTTTCAGATGAGTCAAATACGAAGTCTTGATGCTGGCCATTCACCTCATAGATAGGTTTTAAGCGTCGTTTATTGGCCTCATAGACAAGGACTTTGTCCTGCCTGAGGGAATCTGCCCCTGTACTGTGACAAGCTAACATATTGCCTTTTTTTGACCAGCTATAGCCTTTGACATAGGGCACTGTTTGGGACTTACCCGTTATAATATCCTTTATAACTAATCTTGAACCATTATCCTTATTTTCTTTTTTGACTAGTGTACTGTCCTCTTTCATGGATCTATTAGCCAATTTGAAAGCAATTTGTCCACCCGCCTCGTTATTCATTTTATACGATAGAATATTAGGTATCCGCTCTATTTTCTTAGAATCCAGCGAGAATATCACCAACGTATCCTTAGGCATCTTGGATTTTTTGACCTTGCGCCGTTTAAGCGCTTTGATAGAATCTGGATGCGCAGAGGCATGAAACGCCAGAAACTTACCTAGAGGATCAATTTTTACTTTGGAAGCCCGCTCGAAAGTAAAATTCTCTTGTGTTCTTGTGTTGTAAATATTGAGCTGGGAGCGGTCATTTTCATTGGTGAGGCGGTAGGTAATCCAGTCCCCATTTTCAGATATTGTGGGCTGCTGTATCCTATGCCATTCCTTGTACACCTTAGGCGTCATTGTTTTTCCTTGTGCAGCAATATCTCCAGAGAGGCCCATCGCAGCTATAATTACAAGGGTCATGAAAGTCGTCTTTCTCAAGAATTCATAGGTGTTCATAAGTCTATCATCTAAATGTGCCTAAGATAAAAGGTATTTTTCTGTATTTACCAATTGGAATGAAGATTGAATTATTATATCCTTTAGGGATACAAGTCCTATCCCTTATATTCGTTCTTACATTATCTTAATAAACTAAGTC
>CAZIMH010000123.1:0-8427 GCA_964540155.1 uncultured Saprospiraceae bacterium | reverse complement strand
CGATAAAGTAATGTTTCCACCAAATACATTACAAGTGGGAGGTGGAGGTGGGGGAGGTGAACTACAAATAGTAGATGAGCCTATAGAATAGGCCTGAACGCCTGACTGAGCCAAGTCTCTATTAAGTGACGTGCCGCTATTGATTGCTGGCGCTCTGTCGCCTGTACTCCAAAGCCCAGCTGCTACAGCTACGCTTTCACGTGTGTTCCCTCCTCGATTTCCATAAATAACATAATCTGCAATCGCTGATACTGAACCAAAATTGGAGTTGATATAGATTCCTAATTCACCACCAGCATTGCTAAGGCCGAATCCAGATAGTGTTACTGAAGCGCCTGGTGCTAGATTTAACTGACCACATTCTACAGTCAGTGTATTGAATCTGGAATATGCTGGTCTATTGCAAAACCAATAATTGGAGACATCTATCGTATTATTTCCTGAATTGACAACTTCGATATAACTGTTGTCGGAAATTTCGCTAATCTGTATCTGACCATAACTTTGATGGACGAACAGCAAGGTGGCGAAAACCATAAGTAATTTGCAAAATGAATTCATCATTACAGTTTTTAAATTTTATTTAATTAATAAAGAAGTTGATTAAGAATATTCTTCTTTGTTTGTTTGAGTTACGCAGGCAAAATAATTATGGATGCGTGGACTTTAATTTTATTTTGAAAATATTTTATGGTGAAATCTTGAGATGACGTACAAGTATACCTTAAGTATTAATTTATTGATATTTGGCTTGTATATATTAGTTTATGTGTAATTATCTTTTGTCTAATAATTACATTTAGTATGCCTATTGAGTAGATCAAAGGGCTCTACTTATGCTTGTGAATAGACTAATCGCATATCTCAATTAGAGCTACGCCATTATCCCTTTATACCAATTAATTTCAGTATTAGATATGTATGATTTAATCAGTAAAATGTACTGATGTACTAGTTACTTTGTAATAGAAGATATGGTTGCGTGAGGAAGGAAAATTTATCTAATTTCTTTTACAGCATATTGAATTGATAGCCAAACCTTATTACCAGCTGTCTTATCTCAGCATGCAATAACATACTGATAATAATATTAGATATTCCTTAAGGTAAGTGGTGTTATCCTTTTATGGGTAATAATCTTGAGTCCTCCAAAGCTGCACTCCGATGACCTGCTGTCTTGATATATTCTGCATCTTGCGTTAGAGCATAAAAACTTAGTATGTTGGGATACCTCACAATCAAGACCAAATCCCAAGACTCATCTTGAGGTCCAATCACAAATTGATTACTCTTTCCCATAAAGATTACTTCAGCTTTCAATTTCTGAATACAGGGTTGAGTATATTTCATGTAGATGTGATAAGCTTTTTCGCCAGAAATATTTTCAGATGGTTTAGTTGTGGATGGTCTGAGTAGTCAGCTACTTTTTTAAACTTCAAGAGATTGAGCATGACTACAGATTCCTCACTATTAAATTGTTTGCCGAGTTGAGCTATTGCTTCTGGAGTAGGGTAGATGTATGATGACATAGTAGGGTAATGAATATAATTAACCCAGATTCTCCATGTCCTTAGAGAATGGTTGGTTATAGAATCTCTTACCAGTTAACTTGTACATTGCATTAGCGAGGGCACCCATTACTGGAGGGAGACCTGGCTCGCCAAGACCTGTAGGGTCTATACCATTGTCCACAAAGAAAGTTTCTATTTCTAATGGGGCCTTATTGTGTCTTATAAGGTTGTATTCATGAAAATTAGATTGTTGTGGAACACCATCTTCAAATGTTAAGCCACTATATAGCGCATGCCCGATACCGTCAATAACTCCTCCTTCTATCTGATTCTTGGCTCCCATAGGATTGACTACAATTCCGCAATCCACGGCACACCAGACTTTTTTGATCACTAAGTCATTCTCTTGGTATTCCATGTCTACCACCTGAGCGACATAGGAATTATGACAGTAATAGGCGGCCACACCACGGTATTGATTGGAAGCTGAATTATCCCAGCCACATTTTTCTTTTACTAATTTCAGTACGTTAGCATATCTCTCTGCATCGTAATCATTATTTTCTCCTACTGGATTATTGGTGGCTTTGTCAAATAATTCTAATCTAAACTGTATTGGGTCTTTCCCTGCTAGTTCTGCTACCTCATCTAAGAAAGATTGCTCAGCACCTGCTATGAAATTTGACTTTGGCGCTCTCCATGCGCCTGTAGAAATATTGGATTCTATGGAACTATCAGCAGCCTTATAGTTATCCACAGTTCCAGCAGGAAATCTGTTCGCCCATACAGGTCCACCGTGCACGCCTGCGCCTTTGACACTGAATGCAGTCATGTTATTATTCTCATCAAGGGCGGCCTTGTACCTAACCTTATAAGCTGGTCTATAGGTTCCTTTTGCCATGTCATCTTCACGGCTATATATAAGCTTAATAGGCTTTTCTACTTTCTGAGATATCAAAGCTGATTCGAATAGCCAGCCACCATATAACCTTCTGCCAAACCCGCCGCCCATACGTGTCATATCCACAGTGATATTCTCTAGAGGGATACCAAGGGCTTTGGATAATTCTCGAGAACTTATTTCTGGCGTCTGGATGGGGCCTACAAATCTTGCTTTGTCCTTTGTTACATCGGCAAAGAAGTTCATTGGAGACATGGTGTTATGCGCTAAGAATGGGGCTGAGTAGGTTCGCTCTATTACTTGAGCCGCTTCTTCAAAGGCTTTGTCTACATCACCATCATGTCTGTCGGATTCTATGTCTTTCTCTAGTAAGGCGCTTAATGCCTCTTCATGATCTGAAGAACTTTCACCATTGGAGCTGGTGTCCCATTGAGCGACTATGGCTCGCTTTGCCTTCATGACCTCCCATGTAGAATTACCTACTATGGCTATCATGGAATTTTTAAGGAAAGCATTTTTCAAAAAACGTGATTCACTGAAGAAGTCCGTTTCTATCTTAAATGCATCCACAATGCCTGGCATCTTTTTTATTTCAGCCTCATTAAATGATTTGACAGTCCCACCAAAAGCAGGCGGATGTTGTATCATAGCATAAAGCATACCTTCTTCTTCATAATCCATTCCGAAGACGGGAGCACCTGTAACAATTTGGCGTCCATCCACATTGGGTGTAGGCGTGCCTATGATGGTGAAATCTTTAGGATCTTTTAGCTCTACCTCCTCAGGTACTTCTATAGCTGTTGCTGCTTGTGCTACTTCCTCGTAGCCTAAAGACGTACCACTTCCCTTATGATGTATGATGCCTTTTTCAGTTGTTAATTCATCTATGGGAACTTCCATAGTTTGTGCAGCTGCTTCCATCAGCATTCTACGTGCAGTGGCGCCAGCTGTTCTGAGACTCTTCCATCCCAGTCTGATAGATTGACTACCACCGGCTAATTGTCGTTTATATTTTGTAGTGTCTAGTCCAGCTTGTTCTACAACCACATTTTTCCAATCTACATCCAACTCCTCTGCGACTATCATCGGCATGGACGTTTTTATGTTTTGTCCAATTTCAGGATTGGGAGAGTAGATAGTGACGACACCATTGTCACCTATTTTGAGAAAGGCGTTCATGTCAAACCATTGCTCTGGCATCTCTAGCTCTTTGATGATTTCTTCTACCTCTGCATCAGTCTTACAACCTGCCAAGAGACTAAACCCAAGCAAAAAGCCGCCACCTGCTGCAGTGCTTGCCTTTAGAAAATTTCTTCTGTTATATGATGTTTTTACAATTGACATTCTTGTATTCTTAAGTATTGAAAAATTAGTACCAGGGATTACTTCATATTCTTCGCTGCTGTTTTGACAGCATCTCTGATTCTGGTATATGTCCCACACCTGCATATGTTACCCAGCATAGCTGAGCTAATCTCTTTGTCTGAGGGATTGGGATTATCATTAAGTAAGGCTGTAGCAGACATAATCTGTCCTGCCTGGCAATAACCGCATTGTGCTACATCGTGTTCTAGCCAAGCTTTTTGTACAGGATGGGTGCCTTGCTCTGAAAGACCTTCTATCGTGATGATTTTCTTTTCAGAAATCTGAGATACTGGTAGCACGCATGATCTCATGGCTACACCGTCAATATGGACAGTACAAGCACCACAGGCGGCAATACCACAGCCAAATTTGGTACCCTTCATCTTTAAGTGATCTCTTAGTACCCAGAGTAGGGGAGTATCTTTAGAGACATTAATTGTCTTTTGCTCGCCATTGATGTTTAGTGTTATTTCTGCCACTTCTTAGGATTTAATTGATAATGTATCTCAATATAAGTCTTTAGAAGTTCTATGCCATACTCAAGAAGGAAATTTTAGTATAGCTGTATTTGTGTAATATGAGATATAGAACCATCCTCTAAGAAAACCTTGGATGCGCTTATCTATATGGACTACACTGGCTTATGTATTACTTGCACTTTCTGGTAATCATGACATAAGAGATATTACTGACAATTGCTTATTCAAAGATCATAAGTTCATATCCTATTGCTATGTTAGAGATGTCAAGAAGTCCAATGAGATGATCTTTAGAGATAGTATCTCTTTTGCAGCCTTTGGTAAGGAGACTTTCTCACCTAGTTCTTATTGTCAAGTACCAAGATTGCCTCTCATCGATTTTTCTAAATTCACCTTGCTTGCAAAATATAATTCTAGTGGAGGTTGTAAGTCTAATTATGAGCGCAAGTTACTATTGGACGAAACAAATAAGAGCCTAAAGTATATAGTAGAAGTCACTTATCATGGTTCTTGTGAAATGTTAATCTCTAGCTGGAACTATGTCCTAGTTCCGAAAATTCCAGATGATTATACCATAGACATTGAGTTAGTAGAGAAGAGAACATTTAGGGAAGGTCGTGAACCGAGCCCAAGGATGGATAGCCTACTGACCGAATCTATGGAATTAGATAGAAAGATTAGATTGCTACAAAAGTCTCAGGATAGTATCAGACAAGAAATGAGATTGGTGAGAAAGAAAAATGAATAGTAATTATTAGTAAGTGCCTGCAGACGGGTATTACTTCTATGAGAATGTACGATAAATGTCTTTCAATATAAAAGAGGAGATCTATAGTAGACCTCCTCTTATCAAGTCAGGAATAGCATCCTGATTTTTCAGTAGTTTAATACTAACCAAACTATTGAGAAATTTTATTTGAAAACATTTAAGCCCACTCGAAAACCAAAAGACCTTAACTTCACTTCACCGAAGCCTACGCCATTGATAGGTATCTTAATGTATGGTCCTAAGTCTAGGCCATATTTTTCACTTAGCATCACATTGTAAGTAGTCGACAATTCTATATTGCTTAAAAGTGTTGCATTAGCAAATGAAAAGTCATCTGTTCTATTGTCATCATTATTAGTAAATCGATACTCGTATGATTCATTGATCATGCTGTTAGAAGAAAAGTTCACGTGAGCTACTAAGCCCTTACTGGTTATTTCATTGAAGTGGTAGGAGGCGCCTAGGGTGACATCTAACATGTCACATAAAGCTTGTATATCGTTCGGAACATTGCCTTGCCAGAATCCTTGTGGTACAGTGTAGTCGGAAGTAGGTGTTGTATAACATTCTCTTACATAACTTACCCCCAGATTAAGTGCTAAATTTTTGCTAGCAACTATTCCAAATTTTGCTCCTATGCTGAAATCAGTGTCACTTAAGTCACCAGTCGGTGTCTGTGAGACCTCTGCACCAGCATGAATGCCTAGGACAAATCTTGGTAGACTCTTGTCAGTATGGACATCTATCAATTCTATTTCTGGTACCCGAATGAGCTCATCTTTTCCAAATTCTGGTGAGCTATCATATGATCGCTTAATTATAGGCAGGTTATCAATCTGCGGTCTCTTCTTGTTTTCTATATCAGCCTTGTTATTTGCGTCCACCACAGCTGCCTGCGCTGAAGCTTCTGATATAAGCTTGCTATTTACTGTATCTTCTGACCCATCGTCACGGCCGGAACTGATGTCAAGTGAATGCCTTATAGTCTTGTCGTTAGCATTTACATCTGGAAAAACTTGCGTCTTAGAATCATTGACCCGTTCTATTTCAGTTATGAGATTTTGGTTAATTACCTGATTTATTACTTCTTCAGATGTAGCGTTGTTTTCTGGTTGTGGATTTATTTGCTGCTTATTTGTTGGAGACGTTTCTGTCGGACTTGAATTAGATTCATTAGTTATGGTTGCTTCTTCTTGCGTTGCTTCATTTCCTTTTCCGTTCTCACTTTCATGGCTTATGGTAGCGCTATATTTTGAAAATGTATTATCAGTGGATTGCGCCAAATTCCAACTCAAAAGGAATGTACAGATGATACTAGAAATCATAACTATAGTAATCATCCTCTGATTACGCCTTTCCATATCCATCCTTACTTCCAGTGCAGACCAGTCCGATGCATTATACTCAAATTCCTGAGACTCGGACACTTCGACATATCTTTCTAAAAATAAATCAAACTTTGACTTCTCAGCTTCACTCATCATACTAATATTTTTGTTTTTATCATTTGTCTAAGAGTTGCTTTTGCTCTACTTAGATTAGATTTGGATGTACCTATTTCAATACTTAATTTCTCGGCTATTTCTTTATGCTTATACCCGTCCACCACATACATATTGAATACTGTCTTATATGCAGTAGGTAGGGTATTCACTATCGCCATTAATTCCTTAAATGACAATTCTGAAATAGCATTTGAATCTACAGATACGTCCAAAGCTTTATCAATTGATAAATCAGTTTTAAATTTTTTATTCTTTCTCAAGTAATCAAGTGCAGTGTTAATCATGATCGTCTTAAACCAAGGCTTGAATGCCAGGCCGTTTTCATACTTGAAGATGTTCCTAAAGATTTTATAGAACCCTTCATTTAGAACCGTTCTAGCCTCTAGCTCGTCCTTGATATATCTACCACATATACCAAGTCCATACGAATACATATGCTTATATAATTCGTTTTGAGCACCTCTATCGTTCTTTTTGCACTTATTGATTATTGTATTTAGATGTGAGTCCTTCAATCAATAATGTTTTGATTATACCCCTTGATACTGTTTACTATAAGAAATGGTTGCGTGGATATCGATATTTTATTAGATAATAGCGCAAATGATCTAATTCTTGCCGAATTGCCAAGGGGAAAGCATTATTAGGTTAGAACAATGTGTGCACTAAATTTCAGATGGTAATTGGCGATTCTTCTTATTCTATGGTCTAGAGTAAGGTAATATGCAGATATCTTCTTAAAGAATATAGGCCGAGCCTGATCTCACTGAGGCATGCCTCCGTTTGTTAAATGTCCTGATCCATCACATCTGTAACCACATAATATCTAGGATCGTCTACATCAGTTTTTATATGATCATTCCATTTAGGATTAGATCGGATAAGTAGCTTTTTGCATTCAGGGCTTAGGTGAAGCAAATTAATAGATCGACCAGAATCTAAATATTTATTAGCTAGATTTCTTAGTGCTTCCAAGCCAGAATGATCGCTCACCTTGGATTCGATAAAGTCCAGCTCTACATGCTCTGGGTCATTCTTGACATCAAACTTGGCGTTAAAATTCTGAACGGAACCAAAAAACAAGGGCCCCCATATCTCGTAGACTTTTGTGCCGTCTTCTTTGGTTCTTTTTCGAGCTCTAATCATCGTCGCATTTTTCCAAGAAAAGACAAGAGCAGACATGATAACACCAGCGATTACGGCTATAGCTAAATCATGCCATACTGTAATTGCAGACACAGCTATTAATACCACTGCATCTGGAAGCGGAATCTTATTTATGATTCTGAAACTACTCCATGCAAAGGTGCCTATGACAACCATAAACATAACACCGACCAAAGCCGCTATAGGAATCTGTTCTATCAATTGTGAACCAAATAATACAAAACTCAGTAGCGTCACCGCTGCTACAATTCCAGACAAACGACCTCTTCCTCCTGATTCCACATTGATAATAGACTGGCCTATCATGGCACATCCGCCCATACCGCCAAAGAGTCCACAGAGAATATTACCAAATCCCTGAGCAATACATTCTCTATTACCACTACCTCTCGTCTCAGTAATCTCATCTACTAGATTCAAAGTCATCAAGGACTCTATCAGACCAACAGCTGCAAGTAAAAAGGCCGTCGATATCACCATGCCCCAATGATTTCCTATGGTGTCAGTCATGGCGAACAATTGACCTTGGAATTGTGGTAGTCCGCCATTCAATCCTGTGCCACCACCGTCTCTAATAAATGAGCCCACAGTACTTACCTCGAGTCCGCCTATAATTGTAATCGCAGCAACTATCACAATGGCAGCAAGTGCTGATGGTATCTTTGTAGTCAGCTTTGGAAGTAAATACATGATAGCCATCGTAAGTCCTACCAGCCCCAGCATTGTATAC
>CAZIMH010000122.1:0-8429 GCA_964540155.1 uncultured Saprospiraceae bacterium | reverse complement strand
GGAGTTCATTGCTGGCAATTTTAATTTTAGACTTGGAGTGTTGAAAAGACGTTTTAGAGTGTTGTATATTTTAGAGTCTCAATCTTCTTGTAACACAACCAATCGGAACTTTAGGAAGTAGTCCACAAAGGAAATCATTGTCATTGCTACAGCCAGATAGATGATCCACATGAAATAGGGTAGGTCGATGAGCAAGGCCAACATACCAGCAAATAGCACAGCTGTTTTGAACTTGCCTATAGGGCTGGCTTTTATTTCCACTCTATTATAGCTTGTGTAGATACGCATCCCCATGACAAAAATCTCGCGATATAGGATAACAAAAGTGACCCAAGTCGGTATCTTACCCGCTACCGAGAATACCAGTAAAGCAGATAACACAAATAGTTTGTCTGCGGTAAAGTCATGAATAGCACCTAGGTAACTTGTCTTTTTTTCCAGTCTAGCGACGTAGCCGTCAAAGAAATCAGTCAACCCAGCAACGATGATGGTCACAATCAGAAAAACTGTCTTATGCTCCCAATCAGAGAGATAGACAAGCGTCAGCGGAGTAAATATAACCCTAAGAAAGCTGATAAATTGGGCCCAATGTAGATGCTTCACAGAGGCAAGATAGTAACAATAAGTGAAGGGGCATCGGCATAGGACTAATATAGATCGCGGGCTTTATGCCATATTTACGTCAGAATACAGTGCTAGTCAGACAGAATGTCATTAAAAATGATATGGCATTCCATTTGAAGAGAAAGGTTGTTCTAATAAAATACTCATATAATTAATCGAATATAGCTAACATGGAAAAAGGACATATTTCAGTAACTGCAGAGAATATCTTCCCTATAATAAAGAAGTTTCTTTATTCTGATCAGGAGATATTTCTTAGAGAACTCGTGTCAAATGCGGTAGATGCTACCACTAAGATTCAGACACTTGCAGGCAAAGGAGAATTTAAAGGTGAGTTAGGAGAGCTGACCATAGATATTATTCTAGACGAGAAAAAGAAGACGCTAACCATAAGAGACAGAGGGATAGGCATGTCAGAAGCAGAGGTGAAGAAGTACCTTAATGAGGTGGCTTTCTCTTCAGCTGATAGCTTTCTGAAAAAATATCAGGACGAGGCCAACATCATTGGACATTTTGGTTTGGGGTTCTACTCAGCGTTTATGGTCGCAGATAAAGTTGATGTCATCACTAAATCGTATAAGAAATCTGCCAAGGCTGTAAAGTGGTCTTGTAAGGGAGACCCTAAGTTTACAATATCTGAAGGTGATAGAGATTTCAGAGGAACTGACATCGTTTTACATGTTTCTGATGATAGTACAGAGTTTTTGGAAAAAGGTCGGATACAATCTCTTCTGGATAAGTACTCCAAATTCTTACCTTTCCCAATTAGGTTTGGCACGAAGACCAGAACCGAATGGGAAGGTGAAGGCGAGGACAGAAAGTCTACTGAAGTTGTAGAAGATAATATTGTCAATAATACTGAACCGCTTTGGAAGAAAAAACCGAACAAGCTCAAAGAAAACCATTATAAGGATTTCTACAGAGAGCTATACCCTATGAGTCAGGAGCCCCTCTTTTGGATACATCTTAATATCGATTTTCCATTCAATCTGACAGGGGTATTGTATTTCCCTAAGCTGAATAATTCTCTAGAAATACAGAAGAATAAAATACAGCTTTATTCTAATCAGGTATACGTGACCGATGATGTGAAGGAAATTGTACCAGAATTCTTATTACTGTTACATGGTGTGATAGACTCACCAGATATTCCACTGAACGTATCTCGTTCTTATCTGCAGAGCGATAGCAATGTGAGAAAAATCACGAGCTACATCACTAAGAAGGTGGCTGATAAATTAAAGTCACTTTATAAAAAAGACAAAGAGGGGTTTGAATCTAAGTGGAATGATGTCGGCACCTTTGTAAAGTATGGGATGCTGTCTGATGAAAAATTCTATGATAAAGCGAGTGCCTTTTGCTTGATGAAAAGCACAAACGGAGAGTTTGCCCTATTAGATGACTATCTAGAAAAAGCAAAAGTTAATCAGACGGATAAGCATGACCGTACTGTCATACTCTATGCGAATAATGCGAAAGAGCAGCATGCCTATATCGAATCTGCGACAGCTTATGGTTACGATGTATTGCTTATGGATAATGTGATAGATAATCACTTTATGCAGCATCTGGAACATAAGAAAGACAAGATCACCTTTGTGAGAGTGGATTCAGATACTGTAGACAAACTGGTCCAGAAAGATGAAGAGAAAGCCTCTGTCTTATCAGAGAAGGAGGAAACAAGAGTTAAAGAATTATTTACAGAATCATTAGGTGATATGAAAGGGGGTCAGATAGAACTACGACCGCTTTCGCCAGAAGACCATCCTGTGCTGATTACACGGCCAGAATTTATGCGTCGTATGAAAGAGATGCAGATGATGCAGGGTATGAACATGGGAGATATGCCTGACAGTCATAATGTAGTAATTAATACAAATCATCCACTAGTCGCAGATAAGCTCTTGAGTAAAATTGCGACTGATAAGAAACAGCGATTTGCAAAGTATCTATACGATCTTGCCCGACTGAATCAGAATATGCTGAAAGGGGAGGAGTTGTCAGAATTTATAAAGACCAGTGTGGAGTTCTTGAAGTAGATAGAATTAAATTGTATTGAATTTAAAAGTCAGCTTATGTCATTGTAAGCTGACTTTTTTATTTGTTACATTAGACAGGTAATCTGTTTCTTTCAAGATATAACTTAGTACCCCATAACTCTCCCGTCAGGTCTACGAGGATCACTACTCCCATGAAATTGATTGTCTTTTATAAGAATAGACTGAGTGCTGCCCATGGCTGCCCGCTGCTGCACCGTATGTCCTTTTCTTATTAGGGCCGCTCTAGTGTCAGCGCTAAAATATTTTTCATAGAATAACTTATCTGGATACCACTGGTGATGTATTCGATTGGCATGTGTAGCCTCGGCGATATTCATATCATGGTCTATGACATTCATAATAATCTGTAAGACGGTGGTGATAATCCGACTGCCACCAGGACTTCCAGTGACGATGTACGGCTTATCTTCTTTAAAGACGATGGTTGGCGTCATAGAACTGAGTGGTCGTTTGCCTGGCGCTACGGCATTCGCTTCTCCGCCTATCAGTCCATAGGCATTCGCAGAGCCCGGCTTGGCTGAAAAATCTCCCATCTCATTATTCAAGAGTATACCCGTGCCTTCTGCCACCAGACCACTACCAAAACTAAAGTTCAGTGTATAGGTGTTAGAAACCACATTGCCATACTGATCAGCGACAGAGTAGTGGGTTGTCTCGTTGCTTTCATAATCAGCGGGTCGGCCAGCATTGATAGATGTGGAAGAGGTAACTGTGTCTGCGGATATATGTTGACGTTGGTGGTTAGCATACGCCTTGCTGGTCAGTCCATCTGTAGGCACATCCCAGAAGGCAGGGTCTCCCATATGCTCACTCCTGTCTGCATAGGCATAACGCATGGCCTCTACCATGAGGTGAACTGTTTCCGAAGAATTATGCTGTAAAGAATCTATATCAAATCCTTCCAGAATATTCAGTATCTGAATCAAGTGCACACCACCAGAACTTGGAGGCGGCATAGAGGCAATCTTATAGCCACGATAATCTCCCCATACACAATCTGTTTCTGTTACCTTATAATTATTCAGGTCAGCTACGGTGATGATACCACCATGGCGTCTTATGTCACGCGTGATTCTCATAGCCAATTCTCCTCTATAGAAGCCATCCCATCCTTTGTTTGCGATCTGAGTCAAGCTCCAGGCCAGGTCAGACTGTATGAGTTTGTCTCCAGCATGTAGTGTGCTATCGCCAGGGAAGAATATTTTTTTTGTGGCATCGCATCTGCTTAGACGTTTTGTCTGTGCAGTTAGAACCCTTTCCAGATCATGGGTGACATAGAATCCATTAGTAGCTAAGTCGATGGCAGGATTTATTACTGTTTTTATATCCATGGTCCCATAGTTATCCAGCGCTTGTAATAAACCGGCTACCGTGCCTGGCACTCCTATCGAATGATAGCTCTGGTTAAATTTATCATTATCTACCATCCCTTTATCATCCAGATACATATCTCTATGTGACTCTAAAGGCGCCATCTCACGGTAATTAATAGCTGTAGTTTTGTTTGACTCAGCCATATGTACTAGCATAAAGCCTCCGCCTCCTAGGTTCCCAGCTCTAGGTAATACCACTGCCAATGCAAAGCCAACGGCGACTGCAGCATCTACGGCATTGCCTCCCTGCTGTAGAATATCAAGGCCAATCTGAGTAGCCAGGGGATGCTGAGTGGATACCATGCCATTGTCCGCTATAAGCGGATGATGGATAGACTCCGCTGAGTAGATGGCTGATTGTGCATGAGTGACATTAACCACATACAGTGATACTAGAAATAATAAGAGAAAAGGAATGCGCATGATAATCTATTAGTGAATATAGATTCAATATACAATTTATATACATTACCTTCTAGGATAAAGGACTCAGGCAGTCGTTATACGAAATGCAGCAGTAGATACCCGATGACTCGTAGACCCATCCGCCTCCTTGGCAGAAAGTATCATAGATTGAGATAAAGGATTCTTAAACAGACTCGCTAAATCTCTTATCCGTCCTACGGGCACTGAATGTCGTTCGCACGCTTCACTGAACTGCTGTGAAGATAATAGAGTTGACTTTGCTTGTAGTTTGCGGACGAGTGTATCTCTATTGACGACTCTTGATGTATTGGTAGCGAAGTCAGCCTCCGTCGTCAGCTCACTCAAGTTAAGTAACTGGCATAAATCAGCGAATTGCTTATCGTTTCCGACGGCGAGGAGAAAGGACACCCCATCTTGTGTTGTGATGATGTCGCCATAAGGTGCGATGTTGGGATGCTGTGATCCTTTGCGCATGGGATTGATGCCTAGATTAAGATGGTTACTGGCCTGGTTGGTGAGCGCTGATACTGCTGCATCGAACAGTGAGATAGTTACGTGGCTACCCTTCTTTGTTTTCATCTTATGGATAAGCGCAATCAATAAGCCTTCCTTTAGTTGATGTGCAGCGAGGACATCTATGAGTGCTACTGGCATCTTAGTTGGTGGTCCATCTGCAGAACCATTCAGATGCATCCACCCTGTTTCCGCTTGCAACAAGGCATCAAAACCTGGCTTGTCACTATCAAGTCCATACGCTGTAATGCTCCCATAGATTAGGTCAGGGAATTGTGCTTTGAGTGAGGTATAATCCAGCTTTAATTTTTTGGCTGAAGTAGACCTGAAATTGGAGATGACGATATCTGCCTTGGATATATAGTCACAGATAGTCTGATAGTCTTCCGATTCTTTGGCATTCAAAAAAACCGTCTCTTTACCCCAATTTATAGAGTAATAATAAGCGGAATGACTATTTTCCTGAGGCTCTAGAGGATGCTTCCATTGGCGTGTGACATCGCCTCCGGTTGTTGGATTTTCTATTTTAATAACGCGGGCACCAAGTTCTGCGAAAAATAAGCCTACGGCAGGACCGGCAAGCACACTCGCTAATTCTACGATGACCAAGTCTTTGAGTGGTTTATTCATAATATTATATTACAAATTTAGAACTTCGTGAGATAAGTGTGTTAGGTTTGAAAAGAAGTTGAAAGTAGATAAATGAAATGTAAAAGTTGTGGAAATAATGTAGCTGCTAAATTCTATCCCCATTGTGGGCAAGCTTCTATCATGAGGAGGGTAACTGGGCAACTTTATCGGACTATTGTGATATTGGCCTTGATGGCTACCCTGTCTTGTAATGAGAAAACAGACGCATCTAACGCGATGAACTTTGTGACGCTTAATATCCAGTTCAGCGAACCGATTCCTGTAGATAAGAAAATAGAAATGGAACTCACAGTGTCTTCCAAGAACGAAGAAAATCGTTACAAAGGAAAGATAAAACGAAGAGGTGGATTTTCTATTTCATTTCCAAAACACTCTTATAATCTGGATCTAAAAGAAGATGTTCCGATCTGTAATCTTCCTCGTGATGATGATTGGATTTTGAATGCCAATTTTATAGATAAGACCTTCCTCCGGCATGTCCTTAGTTACGAACTTTTTTCGGACATGGGCGCCAATAACATTAGCCCTAAATGTCAGTTTGTAGAAGTAGAATTAAATCAGGAATACAATGGGCTCTATGTCTTGATGGAAAAATTGGATAGGTCGACGCTGAGAATAAATAAGTCGGACTCTCTTGCCTTTATTTTTAAAGAACCACATCTCTTCAGAAAAACCTATGAAGGCGTGGTGCCCCAAAAACCAAAAAACTTTCACCAGCAAACCTATCCAAAGTTTAAAAAGAGTGATAGGGCTAATCAGCTCGATAAAATAAGAGCCTTTATTTTAAGAAGCAGCGATAAAGATTTCCAAGAACAGTTTCCAAAAATTTTCGATATGAAAAATATCATAGATTGGCATCTGCTTCTTTTGGTGTCTAATAATAACGATGGTATACTAAAGAATTTCTACCTGTATAAATCTGATAAACAGACTCCGGTCCGCATAGCACCATGGGACTATGACCATAGTTTTGGTAGGGATGGGGATAATGAATTAAATATGGATGAACGACAATTAAAAATAGAAAGGTCCATTTTATTCAATCGTTTGCTTGCACAGGAATGGTACAAAGCCCTACTTAAAAAGAGATGGCTAGAACTGAATGATAGAGAAATATTGAGTGTGGCAGGACTGAAGCGGCGTGTGATTACAATGAGCCAATCTATAAGTGGGGCCGTTGCAAAAAATACAAAGCTGTGGCCTAATGATGCTGAGATATATTATGACGCCAATGATTTTGCTCAGGAGATAGAGATCATGCTTTCTTATCTAGATTTAAGACATAAGCGGCTCGAGGATTATTTCAGTGAGCTATAACCTGATTGTAGATCGAGGGTCCGCAGACACTAATCTATATTACTTTATCTAAGACTATTAGAATAGATCTAAATTTTAGAAATTTGTTTTTGGATTTTATGTTCTTAATAATAATGGATTAAGGATTGGAGTCTTGAAACATGGAATAGATGGATAAAAAGATTGCAATAGTATATCTGAGTGAGTCTAATACAGAGATGAGCGAAGATGAATTGAATGAGCTGGCGGCGTTTGCTGCTCGTAAGAATGAAGAGATTGGCATAACCGGTTATCTATCCCATCAGCGAAACAGATTTATACAATATATAGAGGGTGAGGAATCCAAGATAATGGGTTTGATGGCATCTATAGAAAAAGACGAACGACACCGGGTTATCCATAAGATTCAGAAAGATCATTGGGGAGAGCGGATATTCCCTAATTGGAGTATGCGCTTAATCAAGCAAGACGAACTTAAGCAATTTCAATTAGAACTGCAGATAGAACAAAACTTGGTTTTTATAAAAAACGATTTTGCTCACAAGGATAGATGCGAGACTTTTCTTTGGAAACATGTTAAACTCATCGCTAAAATCAGGGCTCTTTATGGAAACAAAAAGCGCCATTCAATGTAGAATGTGCTTTATAGGCCTCTGCAAGGTTGCTTAGTATTATCAGTGTAAATTAGAGTTTGTAATTAGAATGTCATGTAGGAAGCCTTATTTTGATAGACCAACTCGGACGTAGCTATTTGAACAATCCTCTGTATGCTTTATTTTTGTACTAATTAATAATAAGAAATGAAATCTAAACTAGGGACCCTCATACTATTGTCCATCACCATATTAGTAACTACGGCTTGTAATCAAGCGTCTAAATCTACGACAGAGAAAGTGATGCCTGCAGTCGTGAGCACTTCTGCGCCAATCGTAAAAGCGGCTACGACACCACAGGCTGACTCAGATAACTTTCCATTTGACATACAATTGAAGAATGCCGATGGCGAGACCTTCCAATCTACAGATATATTTAAAGATAATGGCAAGCCGACGGTGTTGCTATTTTGGCTGACAACTTGCAGACCTTGTCATGCGAAATTGAATGCTATCTCACCTGTATACGAACAGTGGCAAGAGGAAGCTGACTTTAACTTGTTTGCGATCTCAGGTGATTTCCCTACTAACTATGAAAGCTTTGTAAAGCAGACTAACAGCAAAGGTTGGAAGTGGGATACCTACTGGGATATGAATAGAGCATTCAGAGAAGTTCTGCCAGGACAATTAAATGGCTACCCACAAACTTTCATTTTTGATAAAGATGGAAAGTTAGCTTACCAAGATAAGCGGTATAGAGCTGGCGATGCAGATAGACTTCTACAAACTATTAAGAGGATTAGTAAAGGATAGTCCAACGGTAGAACGGTGCATCGGCTCAAGGTGCTTCGGTGCAAGGTGCAACGGTTGCGGTAAAGCGCGGTGTGTGGTAG